>JAHEHQ010000072.1:1941-10184 GCA_024644505.1 Gammaproteobacteria bacterium | reverse complement strand
GGAAAGCGGGTGATGACAGGGCTCGATCCTCTGGCCGCAGTGGCCTACTCGTGTATTGCCGGCACCTTGATGCTGCTCGTTCCGGCTTTGGGTGAGGGGATGTCGGTTACCTTGTTTTCGGTCACTCCCGTCGCGCTTATCAGTCTTATCTATCTGGCCCTGTTTGGAACTGTCCTTGCATTCGTCTGGTTCTATAGTGGAGTTCACGAGATCGGTGCAGTGCGCGCCGGCCTGTTCATCAATCTGGTGCCTGTCAGCGCTGTTACCCTCGGCATACTGGTGCTGGGAGAGAAACCCGGCTTTTCCCTTCTGATCGGAGGAGGAATGATATTGATGGGACTGGTCTTGACCAATAGGCCACCCAAGCCCCGTACTGTCTCTGACGCGGGCAACCGCTGAGAGCCATCGCCGAACAGCTTCGCGTTCTGAACCGGCGACAGTATCGTGATTGCTTTGAAACCCTTGCAGTTGATAGTCTATATCGATATGATTTGCTTCGAATTTTCGACAGGCGCGTAGCTCAGTTGGTTAGAGCACCACCTTGACATGGTGGGGGTCGTTGGTTCAACTCCAATCGCGCCTACCAAATAAATATAAAGAAAAAACAAGTAGTTATTAGCCGCTATCGGGGAACTGGAGCGGCTTTTTTATTTCCAGAACGGACTATATGATAAGTTTCAGGTTAAACGCCCCCCCTCGGATGTCCCCTGTAATGAGAATAAACCTGAACCAGGTTTGAATGCTCGCTTCGATAAAGAATACGTTAACCGCTGCCGATATAGGGGATAACGGGTAAAGCGGCCATATCCCGATCGGTGCGTGATGTTGCGGGGGACCTATGAGAAGGCGGACCAAGCGTAGAATCAAGCGTCGCATAGCCGACTTTTTCCTGGCGCTGATCCTGATGATCACCGTCCTCACCGTAACGTCCGGATTGTGGTGGCTCCTGTCGCCCAATACAGTGGCTTAGCCGGTCATAGCCGAAAAGCGCTGAAAAGATCAGAAAAGAAGGTTGAGTGACGAATGGCAGTGATCGTTCCGGTGGTCGGAACCTTGGCGTGTTTTTTGCCTATTATCCTTCAATACAATAAGTTATCTATAACTCCCGCATCGTTTCGTTGCAGGACACCCGGAAGCAATACCGATGGATTTCTCCACAATAGCAAGGGTTTAAGAAAAGCTGTAATATGTTGCGTTCAATCCTTGTGTTAAAGCACTGCGTTAGAAAAGAAATCTAAGCTCATACCTTCCATCCCGGGGGACGAAAAATGGACTGGGTAATTATTGGCAAGCTGTTCCTCATCCTGTTTTTGGTTATAGGCAACGCCTTTTTCGTTGGATCTGAAATCGCCCTGACTTCGGCTCGGCGCAGCAGGATCAAACAACTCGCCAGCACCGGCAATAAATCCGCCAAGATCGTTCAGGTACTCCACAACGAACCCGAAAGGTTCTATTCGGTTACCCAGATCGGTATCACGCTGGTCTCTCTTGCCCTGGGTGCCATTGGCATGGTTACCCTCACCCAGATAATGGACCCCGGGATCGAAGCGATGTTCGCGCTGGCAGGCGACAGCGATAAAATTATTGGCTGGGCCCACACCTTCTCCTATGTGGTGGCCTTCATCATCATCTCTTTCCTGCACGTGGTGGCGGGGGAGCTTGCACCCAAGGTGCTGGCTTTTCACAAGGCGGAGGCCATGAGCCTTGCGGTGGCCAGGATCATCAATTGGATGCATGCCGCCATGAAACCGCTTATCTGGGTCATGAATCATGCCTCCAATGGCCTGCTTTGGCTGTTCGGGCAGCGTGACCTGGCGGGTCACGGCGAGGGCCATTTCTCCATGACCGGGGATGAGATTCGCACCGTGCTCAGCGCCAGTGAACAGGAGGGGGTTATGGACCCCCAGCTGACCATGATGCTGCGGGGGGTCTTCGACCTGGACGAACACACGGCCAGGGATGCGATGGTGCCGCGTACCGAGGTGGAGGCCGTGGAGCACAATGCCACCGTGGCCGACGTGCTCAGCATCTTCAAGGAGGAGTTGCGCGAACGCTACCCGGTCTACGAAACATCGCTCGACAACATCATCGGCGTCGTATCCATGAAGACGCTGCTCAACAGACTGGCTTCTGTGGAGAGCCAAGAATCCAGCGTCGAACTCACCAGCCTTCCGGTGAAAGAGGTCATGATGCCGGCCTATTTCGTTCCGGATACCATGCGCTTGAGCCTGCTGCTGAAAGATTTCACGAGCAACCGCCGGCAGATCGCCATCGTACTCGACGAATATGGCGGAACCGAGGGCATGATAACCCTGGAGGATATCCTTGAGGAGATCGTGGGTGACTACGAGGATGAGTTCAGCCCCAGGCACCGCCACATCAAGATGGAGGACAAACAGCGCTTCATCATCAATGGTGGGGTTCGGGTAACGGAGCTGGAGCCGAAGCTGAATTATCCCTTCCCGACCGGCGATTATGTGACTTTGGGAGGGCTCATTAACCATCGTCTCGGCCGGGTTGCGCAGGCCGGCGACGTGGTCCCGCTCGAGGGGGCCTATCTGAAAGTATTGGAAATGGACAACCACCGGATAACCAAGGTGCTCTTTGAATACCAAGTGTCAGAGGAGCCGGAGGAAGAGGGTGACGCGGATGTGCATATCGAGGAAGACAGGTCCAACCGTTCGGCGGTAAGGTGGTCGTCTGAAAAGATCCTCAAGGAAGCGAAAAATCAGCCGGAGGGGGAGGCTGCGGACAAGGCCGATAAGACGGGATCCGATATGGCGAACGAACCGGTAGAATTGAAGAAAAAGACCGGTTCCTGAAGTTTTCTGGGGCTCCCCCGGGCAACGGCGTGGTGTGCTGCACCGAATTCCTGTGACCGGGGATGGTATTTTATCTGCCTGGCTGCTGATTGCCTCAGGAATGGCAAAAGGATTGCCGGTTCAATCCTCGCCTGCGCAGGCCATAAAAAAAGTAATACCCCTATCCAATAAATTTAGTATAAAGTTGTCAATCCGAATATTGAGGCAGCAAAAGACAATTCGGCTCTCATGCCAAAGACCGTTATGCTCATTCCAGGCCTAAAGCAAACCCGTATCTATTGATCCACGCCCAGGATAACCATGGTTATGACATCAACCCCCGATAACAAACCGGCGCCGAAAAAGACAGGGCATTCCAACCGGACGATGGACGAGCGGATCGAAGAACTCAACAAGCGCCGCGGGGAGCTTGCAATGGGGGGTGGGGTCAAGCGTATCAAGGCCCAGCACGATAAGGGTAAGCTCAGCGCAAGAGAGCGTGTTGCACTGTTGCTGGATCTGGGCAGCTTTCAGGAGCAGTACGCCTACGCCAAGCACCGATGCACCCATTTCGGCATGCAGGACAAAGACCTCCCCACGGATGGTGTCGTTACCGGATGCGGAGCCATCGAGGGAAGGCTGGTGCACGTCGCCAGCCAGGATTTCACCGTGGCAGGCGGGGCGGCCGGCGAGATCCACTGTGATAAGATCGTCAAGATGATGAAGGACTCGCTCAAAACCGGCAGCCCCTTCATCTTCGTCAACGACTCGGGAGGCGCACGTATACAGGAGGGTATCGACAGTCTTGCGGGTTACGGCCGGGTTTTCTTCAACAACGTGAACCTGTCCGGTGTGGTGCCGCAGATCTCCCTTATCTGTGGACCCTGTGCCGGCGGTGCCGCCTACAGCCCGGCGCTGACCGATTTCATCATACAGACCCGTCATGCCCAGATGTTCATTACGGGGCCCAGCGTGATCCGCCAGGTGACGGGTGAGGAGGTAACCGCCGAGGCTTTGGGTGGGCCGCAGGCACAGATGGGTTACTCCGGCGTGGTCCACTTTATTGCAGACGATGACAACCACGCGGTGCAAATATGCAAGAAACTGCTCTCGTTCCTTCCGTCCAATAACATGGCGGATCCCCCCGTGTATCCTTACAAGAGCACGATCCACCTCAATGAACGCCTGAACGAGATCATCCCTGAAAATTCCCGGGCCGGCTATGACATGCACGATATCATCAAGGGTGTGGTGGATCACGAGGATTTTCTGGAAGTCCAGAGTAGTTTCGCACCCAATATGATCGTGGGGTTCGCGCGCATCGTCGGCCGGCCGGTGGGCATCGTGGCCAACAACCCCCTCCACAATGCGGGCGTGCTGGACATCAATTCCTCGGATAAGGCTTCCCGCTTCGTCCGCTTCTGTAATGCCTTCAACATACCGCTGGTGACGCTGGTGGACGTGCCCGGGTTCATGCCCGGCATCGAGCAGGAATATGGCGGTATCATCAGACACGGGGCGAAGATGCTTTTCGCCTATTCCTCGGCCACGGTACCGAAGATCACGATCGTTTGTCGCAAGGCCTATGGTGGGGCGTATCTCGCGATGTGCGGCAAGGACCTGGGTACAGACCGGGTGGCGGCCTGGCCCACTGCCGAGATCGCGGTCATGGGTGCGGAAGGTGCCGCAGGCATTGTGTTTCGGAAAGAGATCGAAGCGGCGGAGGACAAAGAGGCCAGGAGAAGTGAACTGATAGAAAGTTACCGGGAAACCTTCTCCACGCCTTACATGGCGGCCAGCCGCAGCATGGTCGACGATATAATCGAACCGGCAGAGACGAGACGCTATCTGGCCATGGCCCTGGAGTCCTTGACCACCAAGCGGGAGCTTCGCCCGGAAAAGAAACACGGACTGATACCCCTTTGATTTTCGAAATTCTGCTTTTCACAAGAGGTCACGAAACCTTGTCGAGAGTTGGTTGCCATGAGTGAGGGCCTGGTACTGATGGCGGTGGGTATGGTCGTGGTCTTCGCCGCCCTTTCTTTGATTCTGACCGCAATAATGCTGATGTTTCGTTTTTTGGGTGATAAGGAGACACCCAAGACGGTTGAAAGCGAAGCAGAGGTGGGAGAGGAAGCACCTGCACCTCCTGAAAAACAGATTGACAGCCATTTGATCGCCATCCTGACAGCCGCGGCGACGGCTGCCGTGGGTGCCCGTGTGCGCGTTTACCGTGTAGGTTTTATCGGTGAGGAATCAAGACGTGATCACTCCTGGGTCCAGCAGGCTCGTTCGGAGCTCCACATGTCGCACAAATTAAAGAACTACTGAATGAGGTTTACATCAAGGTCATGAAGCTGCTGATAACCGTACAAGGTATCCAATACGAGGTCGATGTTGAAGTCATCGATGACAGTCCCCAGAAACCGACCATCGAGCCGCCTTCCCCGTCCCCCTCCGTGCACAGGAACCTGCCGGCAACACCTGCCCCGGTCACACCGGAAAGGCGGGTGACCCCCAGGGTGTCTGTCGGGGGAGACGGCAAGAACATCGTGAGTCCGCTCGCCGGTAGCGTATTCAAGGTGGAGGTCAAACCGGGACAGGCTGTGAAGGCGAACGATGTGCTCCTGATCCTGGAAGCGATGAAAATGGAGACCCCCATCAAGAGCCCCGGCGATGCGGTGGTCAAGTCTGTGCTGGTCGCTCAGGGCGATGCCGTTGCAGCCGGACAGAAAATCATCGAACTGGAGTAGAGATCAGGCTGTTCCCACACGGGTGTTCTTTGCCAGACACCCTTCGCAGATCAGCAAGAACCTCTTTGACCAAAAACATATTCGGGATTCCCTGACTTAAATTCCAATCAATTTCGATATCGATCTGAATAATGCTTGAGACCCTGACAAACTACTTGATGGATTCCGGCTTTGGCCAGTTTCACTGGACCAATGCCGTAATGATTCTCATCGGACTGTTGTTCATATTTCTCGCCGTCAAAAAACAGTTCGAACCTCTCCTGTTAGTCCCCATCGGATTCGGGATCCTGATCGGGAACATCCCCTACGATACGAGCAAGCTCTCGGTCAGCGTCTACGACGGGCCCGTGAGCGAGCATGACATCGCTTATTATGCCGTGGAGATCGAAAAGGTCTTCATCGACGGCAAGGGTTATACATTGGAAGATGCCTGGAGCAGGCTGGGGCCTGCCCGTGACAAGGATATGCATGGGGCCGCACCGGGGACAGGCAGCTGGAACCACGAAAAACTGATGCGACTCATAGCAGGCTCCGATGCCATTCGGTTTTCCCGGATTGAGCACATCGAATCCCATCTGCGGGGCTATGACCTGGTCGAGCAGGGCAAGGCCATCATGGTCAACACCCACAGCGTGCTGGATGGCCGTGGCGAGGTACAGGCCGACTCCATTGTCAGTTACGGGCAGGGGAGAAAACTTTTTGTCCATGAACTGAACGAGGAGGCACGCTATCCCGAGATCTGGAGTCTGGCAAAGCAGGATGTTCACAATGCCAGCATCTTCTGGTGGCTGTTTGCCGGTGTCGGTCTGGCAGGTTTCTTCCCGCCCCTGATTTTTCTCGGTATCGGTGCGCTCACGGACTTCGGTCCCCTGTTGTCCAATCCCCGGACACTGATGCTGGGGGCTGCCGCCCAGTTCGGTATCTTCGGCAGTCTGCTGGGTGCCATGTCTCTGGGATTTTCCGCACAGGAGGCCGGTGCAATCGGCATCATCGGGGGTGCCGATGGGCCAACGGCGATATTCACCGCTTCCCAGCTCGCACCCCATCTGCTGGGGGCCGTGGCACTCGCGGCCTATTCCTACATGGCGATGGTACCGATTATCCAGCCGCCCATCATTCGTCTGTTGACGACGAAAAAGGAACGCCTGATTCGAATGACCCACGGCAAGCCCGTAAATCAACGCATCAAGATTATGTTTCCGATTGTCGGCTTCCTTTTAACCGCTTTTCTCTGCCCCGGCGGCATCCCGCTGCTGGGTATGCTTTTTTTCGGTAATCTGCTTCGTGAATCCCTGGTCACGAAACGCCTCGCCAAGACCGCACAGGGTGCCTTGATCGATATCGTCACCATTCTTCTGGGTGTGACGGTCGGGGCAAAGACTTCGGCCGCCAACTTTCTGACCCTGGATACCATCAAGATCTTCGTGCTCGGCATCCTGGCTTTCGCCGTTGCCACTGCTGCCGGCGTGTTGTTTGGAAAGTTGATGAACTGGTTGAGCCGCGAACCCATCAATCCCATGATCGGGGCCGCAGGGGTCTCGGCCGTACCCATGGCGGCGCGGGTGGTGCACAGGATGGGGCTGGAGGAGGATCCCCAGAACTTTCTGCTGATGCATGCCATGGGACCCAATGTCGCGGGGGTTATCGGTTCGGCGGTCGCTGCCGGTGTTTTGCTTTCAAAACTTGCCTGATGCCGATCGGCACCATGCTCGATTCATCCTGTCCTTCTCCCTGAGGGACAAGAGACTTTTTTATCGGACAGCACAGCGTTTGAATAGGGATGTCAGGGGATCAGTTTTCTGAAGAAGCGATGTCCCTGAAAGCTGAAGATGACGCCATCATTCAGTATTTCCTCCACAACCAGACCTTCCTCCGTACTCTCTTTTTCCCGCAATTTTTGCGAGTTGACTATGACGAAGCGCCGCTCAGGAGCCGCTGAATACGCCAGTGCACTGATTTTGCGTTTTGGCAGGCGTCGGTAAACGTCGTAGGGCAGGACATGCTCCGTACCGGGGCGCGCTTTGCGTACGGCTTTTGCCGGTGCCTGTGTATGCGAGGCTTCGTTTTTTACCGGTGGACGTGGAATGACGACAACCTCTGGTGACGGTGATATTTCCGCGGCAGCCGATTCCGGCGGGGCCTTTTGTTCATTCCGTATCCCGCCGGAAGCCGTGGTTTCCAGGGTGGATGATCCCTTTTCTTTGGGTGGGGCAGCGGCTATGGTCTGTTTCGTCGGCGCTGTCGCAGGTATGGCCTCTGGCTGGATAGCCACGGCAGTGACGGTTTTCTCCGGAGCTGGTGTTGGTATGGGCTGTTTGTTCTTTTCGGCTGCCGCTTTCGACTCATCGATTGCGGGAAGAGTAACCGGCGCCGGTATACCGCTGGAATCTTTTTGCTCAGGGGTTTCCGGAGCCTTCTCATTAATTCCTGTTACCGCAACTTGAGGTGTTTCCAAGGGATTGGATGATTCCGGAAATTGGCCGTCGAACACCGAGTAAAGCGCCAGCAGGACTGCCAGCACAGCCAGCAGAAGGGCACCAATGACAGGCAGATTTTTTCTGCCGGACCCCACAACACCCGCAGGCGGCGCATCAGTCAGCGTTGGGATTCGTCCCAGGTCCCGTTCCTGCTCAGACTTTTTCAGTGCCTCGAGGATATAGGACATTCAGTTCGCCCTTGAAAGACGGGG
>JAHEHQ010000072.1:0-1841 GCA_024644505.1 Gammaproteobacteria bacterium | reverse complement strand
CCCCCCCCGGGGTAGATCAGGTTCCATCGAGTCAGAAGGCGAGCCATGGCGGTGGCGCGGTCTGCCACCACTGAATTCAGGGCCAGTTGAAGCTCTCTGCTTCCGGGTTCAGACGATGCCATGCTATCCGGCAGTATCATACCTCCTGATTCATCCGAAACAGTCTTCTCGGCGGATTCAGTATCTGCAGCAGTGTCTGTCCCGGCGGGAGGCGGATTATCCGGTGGAAACTCCCTGGTGACGGCCTGATCTTTCTGTATCGAAGGGGGTTGCTGCGGCTCCGGTACCTCGGGCGGGATGGGTTCAACCACCGACTCGACCGGTGCATCATCCGGCACGGGTTCGGGTTCATCCAGGGATATTGGGGCCGGCGGGATATCTTCTCTTGCGATTGCCCCGGTCTGCGGGGTGCTCGAAAAAGAGGGCATGGGGGGTAACCTGTCATGTTCAAGCAACTGGTAGGCGATCCAGCCGGTGAATGTGATGATAATCAGGAACACGGCACCCGTGAAAACTGGCAGCAAAACGCCAGGCGTCGTTTGGTCTCCCCTTAGCTCACGGGACGCCTTGGTGACGATTTTTCGGTCCACAATGGGGCGGCTGGTGGCAAAAGCCCCGAGAAGCGCTCTGTCACAAAGAATGTTGATCAGCCTGGGAATGCCGCCGGTGATTCGAAATACCCGCAGGACGGCCCTTCGTGTGAACAAGGGTCGCTGCGTACCCCCCACGGCCAGTCTGTGGGATATGTAATCGCTGGTCTCTTTTTTGGACAAAGGGAGCAGGTGAAAGCGTGCGGTGATTCGCTGTGCCAGCTGGCGCAACTCCTTGCGCTCCAGGGATTCACGAAGCTCCGGCTGGCCGACCAGAAATACCTGCAGCAGCTTGTGGGTGTGGGTTTCCAGATTGGTGAGCATGCGAATCTGCTCCAGCACATCGGGAGCCAGGTTTTGTGCCTCGTCGATCATCAAAACGGGGCGCTTCCCTTTCGCGTGGGCCTGCAGCAGGTAGTCGTTGAGCCTGTTCAGGAGCACTTTGAGAGAGGTCTCGTTGGGGGAGAGTTCGATACCGAACTCGTCACAGACCGTCTGCAGCAGTTCCGGGGCGGTCAACGCAGGATTGAGAACCAGCGCGACGTCCACCTGTTCCGGCAGCTGCTCGAGAAATGCACGGCAGATGGTCGTCTTGCCGGTGCCCACTTCACCCGTCAGGAGTACAAACCCGCCACCCTCCCGAACTCCGTAGAGCAGATGTGCCAGTGCTTCACGGTGCTGCCTGCTGAGATACAGGTAGTGGGGGTCCGGTGTAATGGAAAACACCGGCTGCCGCAATCCGAAATATTTCTGGTAAATGGCCATTCAGTTACAGTTCGAGAATGTGTTCCTCATAGGCTTACTCAACACTGCGGGAGTAAGGACCCGGGCAGATGGTATTATCGCTGACGAATCAATCGGCCGCTGTAGGAAGCAATTTACACTTTTCAATGCTTTTTTTCTTCAGACTGAGCCCGGTGGGAGATTAAAGGTCTTCCTGCCCCCAGCTGCGGGTTACATTCACCTCTAACCGATCAGGAGACGATGTGCTATGAGCACAACCTATCTTCCAAGCGTCTGTCCCCATGACTGCCCGTCCGCCTGTGCGCTGGAGGTTGAGCGTATCGATCGCCGGACCATCGGGAAAGTCCGGGGTGCAAAGGCCAATGATTATACCCAAGGGGTGATCTGCGCCAAGGTGGCGCGCTACGCGGAGCGTGTTCATCACAAAGACAGGCTGATGCATCCGCTGAAACGGATCGGGGCAAAGGGGGAGGGCAGATTCGAGCCGGTCGGTTGGGACCAGGCCAT
>JAHEHQ010000388.1 GCA_024644505.1 Gammaproteobacteria bacterium | reverse complement strand
TCTATTCGGGGAACCTGTTCTATCTTGTTCCCCCATTGGCCGCAGGGTATTTTCTGGTAGCACCGATACTCGCCGTGGGTCTCTATGACATCAGTCGCCGCCTGGAAAAGGGTGAAGAGGCGACTATGTCCCATGCGCTGGCGGCCCTGAAGAGGAATCCTGCCAATCTGCTGATCATGGGCCTGGTGCTGATGATGGCATTGCTGGTCTGGATAATGATAGCCAACCTGGTGTTCGCCATATTCTATTCAGGGGTCTCTCTGACAATCGAAAACTTTATTCCTGCCCTGTTCCTGTCGGGTGACAACACCGCTTTTCTGGCTGCAGGCATCGTCTCCGGCGGAGTGATTGCCTTGTTGGTATTCAGTATGAGTGTCATATCGGTACCGATGCTGATCGACCGTCAGGTGGATGTTCTGCAAGCGATAACAACAAGCGTCAGCGCGATGATAAAAAATCCCAGGGGGCTGATACTCTGGGGTGCACTGATCGTAATGTTCGTATGGCTGGGGATAATGACGTTCTATATCGGCTTTGCGCTGTTCATGCCTATTATCGGTCATGCGAGCTGGCATGCCTACAGGGACCTGGTTTCCGACGATCAATCAGTCTGAAACCAGAACGAACGCCTCTTTTCAATCTTGCGGTCGTCAACCGGACCCGATGACCGGGTTCGACTCGCCTTCCTGGAGACAACATGAAAATCAATGTCGATATCGACCTCACACCCGAAGAATTCAGGAAATTGATGGGGTGGCCGGATGTTGAGAGCTTTCAAAACAAGCTTCTTGATCAGATAAGTGAACAGATGGATGCCGGTGCGGAAGGGTATGACCCGCTGAGCCTGCTCAAACCCTTTATGGCTCAATCCGTGGGGACGATGGACATGTTTCAGCGGTTTATGGCCGGCATAATGACGCAATACGGCAAGAGCAACGATTCTGAGAAAAGCAGTTAGGTACAGGGTTTAAATCAGTTTGCAGTTCGCAGTTCCTGGTTCCTAGTCGCTATTTGCTAGTGGGCCGCGCGGCCCACCAATTAAATCAACCGAAGTTTACTTGTCCTTATTCTGATACATCTGTAACAGGGACTGAAATGCCTGGTCGGCATTCTTGACGGACTTGGTGATTATGCGTCCAAATTTATCCGCATCGCCACTGGAGAGATCCTGGCTCCTGCCTGAAAGCAGTTTCCCCATCCCCAAAAGCACGGAAAACGCATCGGCAAAATCGACTACCGGGTCATCGAACCCCTCCACCACCTTGGCTGTTGTGCCATGTATCAGCCACTCTTTCTTGACATTGAGCAGGCTCAGCAGTTTTTCCAGGTTTTTGCCAACGGGTTTGGTTTTCCCGCTATACCATTGGTTTACTGTTTGTGCCTGAATACCCAAAATCCGGGCCAACTCCCTGGGGGAATAGATCCCCACCGCCCCTGCCGATTCCTTCAGGCGGGTGGCAAACGCCTTCATATCTTCAGTCACCATCCACTTTGTTCCTCATTGGCGGGCATTGCATTCTAAGCGGCGTATTATGAATTGATTTCCCTTTTGGATACAGTGGTTGGCCGTTATGGTGCTATATTCATCTTCATAATCTGGATTCCACCCCTCTTGAATCCGGGACTGTGCTCGAATTCAACGGTCCCTGACGGGTTTTTTCGAATTGAATAAAAACAGACGTTTCACGACGGTGGCCTCCCTGTTGCTGGCCGTCGCCATATCAACCGGGTGCAGCATTCGTTTCATGTATCGGCAACTCGACTGGCTGGTGCCCTGGTACGTTTACGATTATGTAAGCCTGGAATCCACACAGCGCAGCCTGCTGGAACAGCGTCTGCTGCGCCAGCTCGAATGGCACTGTACCACCCAGCTGCCGGCATACTCGGAGTGGCTGAGAGAAATTGCCGTGAACCCGGTCGACGTTTTGTCGCGGCCGGCTCTGGACAAGCACTACCAGCAACTCATCCAGTACTGGCGGATTCTGGTCGGAAAACTCAGCCCCGATATCGCCACACTGCTGGCCACTGCAAGTGACGCCCAGATCGATGAACTCATGGCGAGCCTCGAGAAACGAAACCGGAAAAGCCACGATCGTATCGTCTCGGCGGAACCGGAGGAGGGAGTCCAGCGGCGCATCAGGGAAATGGTCAAACAGCTGCGCCGCTGGATAGGGCCGCTATCCACCTTGCAGGTAAGACGCGTCGAGCAGTGGGGCCGGGATATCGGGCCCATTGGGCTACAGTGGGTCGAGAGCCGGCGCAATTGGCAAAAGACCCTGGGTGAAGCCCTGGCCTATCGTGGTGACATGGGTATTTTCGAGCCTAAAATTCGCGAATTGATGGTTGCTCCCGAAAAACTCTGGAATACGGAATTCGCAAAAGCGGTTGCACAGAACGAGGAGATAACGCTTCAATTGATATCGGAACTGGTCCCTATGCTGGATGAAAGACAACGGGAACATCTGAAGGCCAGGTTGACAGGCTGGGCGGGAGATTTCGAGGAACTCGCCTGCTCCGAAGGTCAGAGGAATCCGACCGTTGGAGCCCCGGAAACCTCGCGATGAGCGAAGCCGATGCGCTATTGAAAAGGCGCAGTCTCGCCATCATCAACGGCTTCCTGGACACGTCTCCAAGCCGGACGCCCTCTCTGTTGATGACGATATTCGGAGATACGGTTGTATCCCATGGAACTGAAATCTGGCTGGGCAGCCTGGTACGGTTGCTGGAACCCCTGGGAATCAGCGAAAGGCTGGTGAGAACCTCGGTCTATCGACTGGCCCAGGACGACTGGATCGAAGGTGCAAAATCAGGGAGGCGCAGCTACTACAGACTGACTGCCTCCGCAAAAGCCGAAGTCCTCCATTCCGACCGGCGCATCTATTACCACTCGGAACGGCCGTGGGACGGACAGTGGCGTCTTGTGTTCACCGGAACACGGGGAATCAGCACCGATCAAAGGACTCATCTTCGCAAACGTCTCACCCGGATGGGCTTCGGCGTGATAGCGCCCAATGTCTATGGGCATCCGACCGCCCTCCTTGAAACTCTCTGGGACACCTTTGCCGATATGGGCATCGCCGACCGCGTGGTGGTCATGCGCGCGGACAGTTCCGATCAGACCCAGGGCCTGGGTGCCAGGGAAATGGCCCGAC
>JAHEHQ010000071.1:5558-10196 GCA_024644505.1 Gammaproteobacteria bacterium | reverse complement strand
GGGTGCGAGTCCCTCGATGTGCAGGGGGCTGATGTAGGCGGGGAGCTTCGCCGCGGTGGTGCCGGTCCCGCGCAGTTGGAACCCACAGGCCTGCAGCAGCAGGGTCGACAGCAACAGGATCATTACAGGTGCCAGCTTTCGGTTCATAATCACTTTTCCTATTTCGCGACCACGTTGACCAGCTTGTTGGGCACGACAATGACTTTTCGCACCGTTGCGCCCGCTATGAAACGGACCACATTGGGATCGTTCAGCGCGGCCTTTTTCACCGCCTCCCGGTCGGCCTGCACCGGGATCATGATCTTTGCCCGGACCTTGCCGTTTACCTGGACCACGTACTGGATGCTCTCCCTTTCGAGGGCGGAATCATCGGGCTCGGGCCAGGGGGCGTTCAGGATCTCATCCCCATACGCCAGGTCGCGCCAGAGGCTGTGGGTCACGTGGGGGGCGATGGGTCCGAGCAGTACCAGGGCAATGCCGAGACCCTCATGCAATACTGCCCGGTCCGCCGCGCTGTCGCCCAGCCGGTAAAGGGTATTGACTATCTTCATGCAGGCCGAGACCACGGTATTGAACTGGTGGCGTTCGTAGTCGAAGCGCGCCTGCTTCAGGGCCTCGTGGATCTCCCGCCGGGCCGCTTTCTGGGCCTCCCCCGCGCCTGCCAGGTCACCCGGCCCGGATTTCAGGCCGTCCCTGTTGTTCCAGGCCAGGTTCCAGATCCTGCGGATAAAACGAAGGGCGCCCTCAACCCCCTCTTCGGACCACTCCAGCGACTGATCCGGCGGCGAGGTGAACATGGTGTAGAGCCTTACCGTGTCGGCACCGAAGCGGCTGACCATGGACTGGGGGTCCACCCCGTTGTTTTTCGACTTTGACATCTTCTCGATGCCGCCGATGGTGACGGGCTGCCCGTCGGATGCCAGGACGGCCCTTACGGCGCGACCCTTGTCGTCGTGCTCCACTTCCACGTCCACCGGGTTATACCAGGTGATGCTTCCATTCGCTGCTTCCCTGTAATAGGTCTCCGCGATCACCATGCCCTGGGTCAGCAGCCGGGTGAAAGGCTCATCGGACTTGACCAGACCGGCGTCCCGCATCAGCTTGTGATAGAAACGGGCATAAAGCAGGTGGAGAATCGCGTGCTCGATGCCGCCGATGTAGTGGTCCACCGGCAGCCAATAGTCGGCGCGTCCGTCCAGCATGCCGTCCTCGGCGTCCGGGCAGGTGTACCTGGCGTAATACCAGGAGGATTCCATGAAGGTGTCAAAGGTATCGGTTTCCCGCTCCGCGGGGCCGCCGCACTCGGGACAGCGTGTCCGGGACCATTCGGGCATCTTCTTGAGGGGAGAGCCCCCGGAGGCATCGAATGCCACGTCCTCGGGCAGCAGTACCGGCAGATCCTCGGGGGGAACGGGCACGATACCGCAGGAGTCGCAGTGAATCATCGGGACGGGCGCCCCCCAGTAGCGCTGACGTGAGACCCCCCAGTCCCGCAAACGGTAGTTTACGGTCTTTCCCCCTTTATCGGCCGCGTCCAGATGTGCGGCGATGGCGTCGAAGGCCTCCTCGGAGCTCATCCCGTCGAACTGGCCCGAGTTGACGAGTACACCCTTCTCGGTGTACGCGGCCTCATCGATGTCGCACGGGGAGCCGTCGGCCGAGATGATGACCTGACGGATCGGCACCCCGTAACGGGTGGCGAACTCCCAGTCCCTCTGATCGTGCCCGGGTACGGCCATCACAGCGCCGGTACCGTAGCCCATGAGTACGAAGTTGGCGGCGAATATGGGAACAGGCTCCCCGGTGATCGGGTGGATGGCGTTGATGCCGAGGCGGTGACCCTTTTTCTCCATGGTCTCTATGTCTGCCTCGGAAGTGCCTCCCCGACGGCATTCCTCGATGAAGGCGTCCAGTGCCCCGTCCTGTCTGGCAGCCTCCAGGGCAAGCGGATGTTCTGCGGCCACCGCCATATAGGTGACACCCATCAGGGTGTCCGGCCGGGTGGTGTAGATGGTCAGGCGCTCCTGTGAGCCCTCGATGCCGAAATCCATCTGCACACCCTCGGAGCGCCCGATCCAGTTGCGCTGCATGGTGCGCACCTGCTCCGGCCACTGCTCCATGCGGTCCAGCTCACCGAGCAGTTCCTCGGCATAGGCGGTGATCCTGATGAACCATTGGGGAATCTCGCGCCGTTCCACCAGGGCGCCGGAGCGCCAGCCGCGCCCGTCGATCACCTGTTCATTGGCCAGCACCGTCTGGTCGACCGGATCCCAGTTGACCACCGAGTTTTTGCGATAGACCAGGTCTTTTTTGTAAAGCTCGGTAAAAAGCCACTGTTCCCATCGGTAGTAGTCGGGCCGGCAGGTGGCCAGTTCGCGGCTCCAGTCGTAGCCGAATCCCAGCTGCTTCAGCTGATCCTTCATGTACTCGATGTTCGAGTATGTCCACTTCGCCGGCGCCATGTTGTTCTTGATTGCCGCGCCTTCCGCCGGAAGTCCGAAGGCGTCCCAGCCCATGGGCTGGAGCACGTTCTTGCCGAGCATGCGCTGGTAGCGGGAGACTACATCGCCGATGGTGTAGTTGCGCACATGGCCCATGTGCAGCTTGCCGCTGGGGTAGGGGAACATGGAAAGGCAGTAGTACTTCTCCCGTTCGGGATCCTCGCTGACTTCGAAGATCCGGCTCTCTTCCCAGTGAGCCTGGGCCCCGGCCTCGATTTCGGCCGCGTCGTAACTCTCTTGCATGGTGATTTTCGGTCTTGTGGCGACAAACGAACAAGGATACCCCAGCAAGGGATATACATGAAGGATTTACGCCGGTATCCGCATACTGTTAACAGGCCCGAGGGAAATCAGCTTGTACTCCGTCAATATGACAGTGCCGGGTTCAGTGAGTTTGTCAGCGTTGATGGCAAGGCGCAACTCGCCGGCAATGGCCGTTTCCCTTGTCAAGAGTTGCAACGCGGCTGCGGGACGCTACGGAGACGCTGCACCCGGCAATATCATGTTGACGGAGTACTTGTTTTCCGTGTCCATTGGTTCAAACTTGAATGTAAGGAATCATCGATCTGCTGAAACTAAAGTGAAGGAGTCGATTATGGCCACCGAAAAGAAAAACGATCCTATCGAGCGCATGGCCGATGCCTATGAACGGATGCTGGAGCGTGTAGACGCGATGCTGGATATCGCGGAGTCCAGAACCATTCCGACCCTGAGGAAATCCCTCGATACCGCGCGGGAGAAGGCTGTCGAGCTCAACGAATTGACCCGGGAGGAGGCGGAGAAGCTGGCGACATACGTGGAGCGGGACATGCAGGACGCCGCCCACTATCTTGCAGAGACCGGGGAAGAACTGCGCAACTGGTGGCGCTTTGACGTCGAGCTTGTGGAGCGGCGGATGATGGAGATGTTCGCCAATGTGGCGGACCGGACCAGGATCGAACTGGAGAAATTTGCCAATCAGGCCCGGGAGGCGGCCTTCTATCACACCGGTGAAGTAACCGGTCCCGGCACCCTGGTCTGCACCGAGTGCGGAGAGGTGCTGCATTTCCACAAGGCGGGCCGTATACCGCCATGCCCGAAATGCCGGGCCAGTCGCTATCGGCGCGGCAGTCAATCGGAGACGTAGATAAACCCACCCTCAATGGGTGGGCGTTGACAGATTTGGATTAAGGGCTCGCGAAACAGTAACTCTCAGTTCTGGGTCGCCGATCCATCCCGCCTGGCTGTGTTGCGAAAACTTGAAAGATAATGGATATTCCAGCGTTTCCGCGCCTTGCCAGACGGGCGCCTCGACGCCCCAAATTCAGGGACTTATTATTTCGCGAGCCCTGAGCGGGCGGGTGGAAAAGATCGGTACTACTTGATCTTGGCTTCCTTGTAGATCACATGCTTGCGGATCTTGGGATCGAACTTCTTGATCTCCATTTTGCCCGGCATGTTCCGCTTGTTCTTGGTGGTTGTGTAGAAATGGCCGGTGCCGGCGCTGGACACGAGTCTGATCTTGTCGCGCATGGTTCTTTCCTCCTCAGACCTTTTCGCCGCGGGAACGGATGTCGGCAAGAACCGCATCGATCCCTTTCTTGTCGATGACGCGCATACCGCTTGAGGATATGCGCAGGCGCACGAAACGCTTTTCGCTTTCCACCCAAAAGCGGTGGTAATGCAGATTCGGAAGAAACCGGCGCCGTGTCTTGTTGTGGGCGTGGGATACGTTGTTTCCGGTAACGGGTCGCTTGCCTGTCACCTGGCACACTCTGGACATTGTCTGTTCCTCGATACTCAACCCACCCGGTTATCTGTCCCGGGGGCTGGAAAACCATCATCGCCCACTTTCGGGCAAGTGAAGAGGCGGATTTATACCAGAAAGCATGATTGTCCACAAGGGAAACCGCAAACAGGAGGAAGCAGTAATAGCCGGCAAATATGGGAATCCGTGCCGGTACCGGGATTGTCGGCTGGTGTGTGATTATGGAGTAAGTGTTTTTTGGCATGGATGCCAAAATCAAGCCTACAGGGATGTATTCACGGCGTCTTACGGAATAATCACACACCAGCCGACAATCCCGGTACCGGTACGGGTTCCCATATTTGCCGGCTATGTACTGCTTCCTCCTGTTTGCGGTTTCCCTTGTGGACA
>JAHEHQ010000071.1:0-5548 GCA_024644505.1 Gammaproteobacteria bacterium | reverse complement strand
GTGTGATTATTCCGTTAGACGCCGTGAATACCTCCCTGTAGGCTTGATTTTGGCATCCATGCCAAAAAACACTTACTCCATAATCACACACCAGCCGACAATGTCACCTTGGCCCTTGGCCCTTGGCCCTTGGCCCTTGGCCCTTGGCCCTTGGCCCTTGGCCCTTGGCCCTTGGCCCTATCACCTACATCAACCCCCGCTCCGCCAGGGACACGGACTCCCCCGCGGCCACCACGATATGATCCAGCACCCGCACGTCGATGAGCGCAAGGGCCTCCTGCAGGCGCCGGGTGATCCGGCGGTCGGCCTCGCTGGGTTCGGCCACCCCGGAAGGGTGGTTGTGGGTGAGGATGATCGCCGCCGCGTTGTGGGCGATGGCCCGCCGCACCACTTCCCTGGGGTGGACGCTGGCGCCGTCGATGGTGCCGCGGAACAGCTCCTCGAACTCGATCACGCGGTGGCGGTTGTCCAGGAACAGGCAGGCGAAGACCTCGTGGGGGTAGCCGGCCAGCCTGATACTCAGGTAGTCCCGGGTCTGCCCCGGGTTGGTGATCGCGCTATCCCGGCTCAGTTTCTCCCGCAGGTGCCGCCTCGACATCTCCAGCACCGCCTGCAGCTGTACGAATTTGGCGGTGCCCAGCCCCTTGCTGGCGCAGAAGCTCTCCCGGTCTGCCCCGAGCAGGCTTCTCAGGCTGCCGTGCTCGTGCAACAGATCGCGTGCCAGAGCCACGGCACTTCGGCCCTTGATCCCCGTTCGGAGGAAAATGGCCAGTAATTCCGCGTCGGAAAGGGCCGAAGGCCCCAGATTGAGAAGCTTTTCCCGCGGTCTTTCCTCCGCGGGCCAGTCGCTGATGGCCATGATGGGCTCCCTGCCGGCCTGTGAGAATTCCTTGTCGTCGGAATATATCGGAATGCAGCAGGATCGACCAGGGCCCGGTTGTCTGACAACCCAAGGTTTTCAGGTACTATGATGAGTTGTTTCTGACAGGGAATCTGTACCCATGAGTCCACAAGAGATGAGTGAGCTGTCCGGAAGGCGGATATTGCTGGGTGTGACCGGCGGTATCGCCGCCTACAAATCGGCGGAACTGATCCGGGGTCTGCGCAGGGCCGGCGCCGAGGTGCGGGTGGTGATGACCGAAGCGGCGGCCCAGTTCATCACGCCCATGACCCTCCAGGCGCTGTCGGGATGGCCGGTGCGCCAGGATCTTTTCGACAGGGAGCACGAGGCGGCGATGGGGCATATCGAGCTTGCCCGTTGGGCGGATTTGGTGCTGGTGGCTCCGGCGACGGCGGATTTTCTGGCCCGTCTGGCTGCCGGTATGGCCGATGATCTGCTGACCGCCCTGTGCCTGGCCGCAGAGACCCGCATCTGTGTTGCGCCTGCCATGAATCAGGGCATGTGGCGCAATCCCGCAACGGAAGCCAACGTGGCAGTGCTGAAACAGCGCGGCATCGAGTCCTGGGGTCCGGCCGAGGGGGATCAGGCGTGTGGCGAGACGGGGCCCGGCAGAATGCTGGAACCTGAGGAATTGATCAGGCGGGTGGCGAACCTGTACCCGGGTACCGTCCTGCGCGGCGTTCGGGTGCTGCTGACGGCGGGGCCCACCCGGGAACCGCTGGATCCGGTTCGCTACCTGACCAACCGCAGTTCGGGAAAGATGGGCTATGCCCTGGCCGGGGCGTTCCGGGACCAGGGCGCGCGGGTGGTCCTGGTCAGCGGCCCGGTGCATCTTTCGTCCCCCCCGGGGATCGAGGTTACACGGGTGGAGACCGCGCTCGAGATGCAGGCGGCGGTCATGGACCGGGTGGAGATGTGTGACATCTTTGTCGCCTGTGCCGCCGTGGCCGATTACCGGCCCCTGGAGGCGGCTCCCCACAAGATCAAGAAAGATGCGCAATCCATGGAGATCGGGATGACCCGCAATCCGGATATCCTGGCCGGTGTGGCGGGACTTCCCAAGCCGCCTTTTTGTGTCGGTTTTGCGGCCGAGACCCAGCGTCCGGAGGCGTATGCGGAGCAGAAGCGCATTACTAAAGGTGTGGACATGATTGCCGCCAATCTAGTTGGTGCCGCTGAAGGCGGGTTCGAGAAGGACGAGAACTCGCTCACAGTGCTTTGGGAGGGGGGGCGCGTAGTATTACCGATGAGCGAGAAGCGGCGCCTGGCGGAGGCGCTGGTGGAGCAGATAGCGAAACAGTATGAAAAAACAGATACAGCTGAAAATTCTTGACCACCGGCTCGGTGAGCAGTTTCCGTTGCCCGATTACGCGACGGAAGGCGCGGCCGGCATGGATCTGCGGGCAATGCTCAACAAACCGCTGGAGATAAACCCCGGGGATACCCATCTCATACCCACGGGTATTGCGATCCATATCGAGGATCCCAAACTGGCGGCTGTGATACTTCCCAGGTCCGGACTCGGACACAAGCACGGCATCGTGCTGGGAAACCTGGTGGGACTCATCGATTCCGATTATCAGGGTCAGCTGTTCGTGTCCTGCTGGAATCGTGGCAGGGAATCGTTTCTGATTGAAGTTGGGGAGCGGATAGCCCAGCTGATGCTGTTGCCGGTGGTAAAGGCCAGCTTCGAGATCGTGGATGATTTTCACGAGACCGACCGTGGGGAAGGGGGTTTTGGCCACTCGGGCAGAAACTGACTGGTATGGACGATACGTACCCCGGTCGCCTCCTTGCCGGGCCCACTGACAGCGAAGAAATGAACTGAATGCTCAAGCTCAAACAAGACAAGGTTGCCAAGAGCCGGACCCCATCTCCCGGGATGGGCGGTATCGGAAAGTTTGCCTTGACACTGATCGCGGCTGTTTCCCTTATTATGGCGGCGGCAGGCGCCGTGCTCCATTACCTGGAGCATGAGAGGGCCCGAAAGGCTGGTATTACCCAGGTGAGGGCCGTGGCCCAGGGCCTGGCGGGTCAGTTGGCCGGACATGTGCGGCTTTATGGGGATGTGCTCAACAGCGCCGTTCGGTCCCGGCGCCTCGTGAAAGTACTCAACGACGGGGACCAGGCCGGCATCACTGAGTTTGAGAAACTGCTGATGCAACGGCTGCCCGGGGCGGTGCAGGTGAGCATTCTTCCCGCCCTGTGGGACGATGCGGTTTCCGATCGTGCCGCCCAGCTGAGTTTTGCCTCCCTGGAACTGCTCAGGCAGGTGGAAAGAAGCGGCAAGGCGGCACCGGCGGAAGTACACCAGTCAGGCAAGAAGGGCAAGCGGCTTATCAGCCTGGCGGCGCCGGTTATCGGTGACCAGGGCGTCGTGGCCGGGGTGGTTCTGCTGCAGCTCCCGGTTTTCATTTTCAGGGAAGTGCTGGATCAGGTCACCGACCCCGGTGGAAAGATTGAGGTGCGGCAGGTCACGGGTGGCGGTTCGATGTCGCTGGCGGGCGATGGCGAAGTTGTGGGCGCCTCGGGTGAGAACACAGGTGACGGTGAGATACCTGTCGATGGAACCATCTGGCAGGTGGTCTACAGGGGTACTGCAGGGGCAGGCGGCATGATGCCTCTTCTCAACCCGTGGGGGGTGATGGTTGTCGCCCTTCTGGTTACCTCGGTACTGGTTTTCCTCATGGCGAGGCATCTCAGGGGGGCGCTGCGCCAGGACCAGGTTAAAATTCTGAGTACTGTGGAATCAATGCTGAAGGGCCATACGCCCCACGCAGGCCGGGCCGCGTTGGGTGAGGTCCAGAATACCCTGGATCTGCTGATCCAGCTGGGCCAGACCCAGAGTGTGAAACCCCGTGTGAAACAGCAGGAAGGCCCCGAGGCCGCTGCGGCTGCGGCTCCGAAACCGTCCGGGCAGCCGCCGGTGTCGGAGGAGATGCCCGGTGAAGAAGAGTTGATGCTCCACGAGCCGATACCGGAGTCGGTGGTGTCCGGAGCGGCCATCACTCCCCCCGAGATTTTTCGTGCCTACGATATCAGGGGCATGGCCGGCAAGACGCTGAACGAGGCGTTGATGCAGCAGCTGGGCCGTGCGATCGGCAGCGAGGCCCAGACAAAGGGACAGCAGACCGTCATTGTGGGTCGTGATGGACGCAACTCCAGCCCGGCGCTGTGTGAAGCACTTTGCAAGGGATTGACGGAGAGCGGCAGGGAGGTCCTGGACCTCGGCCTGGTGCCCACGCCGGTACTCTACTTCGCAACCCATTTTCTCGGAAGCGACTCGGGCGTCATGGTTACCGGGAGCCACAATCCCCCCGAATACAACGGGCTGAAGATCGTCATCGGCGGGGAGGCCCTTTACGGAGAGCAGATTCAGGCCCTGAGGCAACGCATAGAGGAAGGTAACCTGATCAGCGGCAGCGGAACCGTGAAGGAACAGGATCTGGTTCCGGACTACATCAGCCGGATAACCGAAGATGTTCAGCTCCTGAATCCGCTCAAGATCGTTCTGGATTGCGGCAACGGGGCGGCATCGGTTGTCGCGCCGTCCCTGTTCCGTGCCCTGGGATGCCAGGTTGAGGATCTGTATTGCGACCTGGACGGCAATTTTCCCAACCACCACCCCGATCCCTGCAATCCCCACAACCTGCAGGCACTGATCAAAAAGGTTACGGAGACCGGTGCCGATCTGGGTGTGGCCTTCGATGGCGATGGAGACCGGCTGGGCGTCGTCGATTCGTCGGGCAAGATCATCTGGCCCGACAGGGTCCTGATCCTGCTGGCCAGGGAGGTGCTGCTTCGCAACCCCGGGGTGGACATCATCTATGACGTGAAGTCGACCCGTCACCTGGCACGGGAGATTCTGGCCAATGGCGGCCGTCCCATCATGTGGAAGTCGGGGCATTCCCTGATGAAGGCCAAGCTCAGGGAGACCGGGGCAATGCTTGGCGGGGAAATGACCGGGCATTTCTATTTCAACGAACGCTGGTATGGGTTCGATGATGCGTTGTACTCCTGCGCCCGGCTGCTGGAGGTGTTGTCCCTGGATGCGGGGCAGTTGAGCACGGCTGAGATTTTTTCGGAATTGCCGGAAGGGGTGGCCACGCCGGAACTGTCCCTGGTGACGCCGGAGGGTGAGAGCGCCGGTGTCATGCAGCGGTTGACCGCCCATGGGGTCTTCCCCGACGCCAAGCTGATCGATATCGACGGTATCCGGGCGGAGTTCAGTGACGGCTGGGGGCTGGTTCGGGCCTCGAACACGGAGCCCTCCCTGAAATTCCGGTTCGAGGCTGACAATGATGCGTCATTGGAACGGATTCAGACGCTTTTCCGGGAGCAGCTCCTGGATGTGGCCCCGGGACTCAATCCTCCTTTCTGAGGGATGCAACGGATAATCGCCTGCGTTACCTGACCATTGTGAGTTTGTTACTCCATGGTAAGCAGGTATCATCTGTCCCGTCTGAAATTCTTCCGTTATCTGGCTCAGGGTTAACCGGAATGGCACATACTCAAACCGTAAATACCTTAGTTTTAAGCGGCCCGTTCGTCATTCCGGCGCAGGCCGGAATCCAGGGAAATAACCGCTGTCTGCGATTCTGGATCCCGGCCTGCGCCGGGATGACGGCGGTTTCTCCTTAAGCTGAG
>JAHEHQ010000387.1 GCA_024644505.1 Gammaproteobacteria bacterium | reverse complement strand
CCTTTTCACTACACCCGAGGGGATTCTCGTTGGACGCCAGTTTCACGGAGTCCGTGATGCCCAGCTCACGTTCCAGTTCAGAGATGGGCTTTCCGGGCAGGTAGGGTTTCAGATTGCCGATGCCTGGGGCGGCGTAATCTAGGAATGTGATTTTGTTCATAAGAATTTTTTGAACCGCAAAGGCGCTGATGGTTTTGTTTTTATGCCTGCATTCAGGCACTAAACGCAGGGCAGATCATATCATCCTTGACCTGCGTTTCGTTCCTCAGCAGATTAGCTCACACGGAGCCACGAAGACACGGAGAACTGTGAAAGCACCTCCGATTGCATTCTGAGGCATCTCTTGCTCTCCGTGACTCCGTGACTCCGTGACTCCGTGACTCCGTGTGAGAATATTCCTTCTTCAAAGCACCGCCTTCGGATAAGAACCCAGTATCTTCAACATACGCGCCTCCTGCCGCAGCGCCTCCAGTGCGTCCGCGATATTGGCGTCATCCTGGTGACCATCAATATCGATGAAAAAGACGTAGTCCCAGTTGCCCTGCCTGGAGGGTCTGGATTCGATGCGGGACATACTTATACCGTGGCGGGCCAGGGGCAGCAGAAGGGAGCTGAGTCCGCCGGCCACGTTGCGCGTGGCGCAGAGAAAAGTGGTCTTGTCCTCTCCGCTCGGGAGAGCCTTTTGGCGGCCGATGACCAGGAAGCGGGTGGTGTTGTCCGGTTCGTCCTCGATGTTTCGCGCCAGACCCTTCAGCTTATAAAGTTCCGCCGCCATCTCACCTGCGATGGCCGCCGCCCCCTGCTCGACCTTCGCCACACGGGCTGCCTCGGCATTGCTGCCCACCGTGACCTGCTCTGCCAGGGGCAGGTTCCTGTCCAGCCAGAGGCGGCACTGTGCAAGGGATTGCTGGTGTGAGTAAACCCGCTTTACCGAACCCAGTTCCGACTCCATGCTCAACAGGTGGTGATGTATCCTCAGATTCACCTCACCACAGATAACAAGCGGCGAATGCATGAACAGATCAAGTGTGTGGTTGATGACCCCTTCGGTGGAGTTCTCCACCGGCACCACCCCATAGTTGGCGTCGCCGGATTCGACCTCCCGGAACACATCCGAGATGGACCCCATGGGAACGGTCTTTATCGAGTGGCCAAAGTGTTTCAGTGCCGCCGCCTGGGTGAAGGTGCCCTCCGGCCCCAGAAAGGCGATCTTCATCTGGCGCTCGAGCGCCAGGCAGGCTGACATGAGCTCGCGAAACAGCCGGGCCATCTCCTCGTCGCCCATCGGCCCCAGATTCCGTTTCTGGATCTTTTTGAGGATCGCCGCTTCTCTCTCCGGGCGATAGAAGAAAGCGTCCTTATCCTCTTCCAGCTTTATCTCGGCCACTTCCTTTGCCGCAGCCGCGCGCCGGTTAATCAGGTCCTGGATCTGAACATCCAGGGTATCTATCCGCTCCCGGATCTTCCCAAGCTTTTCCTGATCATCCATTGAGATATTTTCAGGCTTCCCGGGTGCAGCCGAGACAACGAACCGAAAGAACGCCATCAATGGCGGCGATCTGTTCGAGTGTTGACTGCTCGGGTTCCTTGTCCGTGTCCATAAGGGTCACGGCGATGTTTTCCCGGGACTTGTTGAGCATATCCACGATATTCAGGCCGGCCTCCGCCAGATCGGTGGAAATCTGGCCCACCATGTTAGGCACATTGGAATTGACCACCGCAATGCGAAAACCGCCGTTGCGGGGCAGATTGATCGCCGGGAAATTGACCGCATTCGAGATGTTGCCGTTTTCCAGATATTCACGGATCTGATCGGCTACCATGACGGCACAGTTGTCCTCCGCCTCGGCGGTAGAGGCCCCCAGGTGGGGGAGCGTAACGCAGCGCGGATGATCCTTGAGCAGGTTGCTGGGGAAATCGCAGATATAGGCGTAGAGCTGACCGGAATCCAGGGCTGCGATCGCCGCCTCATCGTCGATGATCCCCGATCTCGAAAAATTGAGCAGTACGGCACCCTTCCTCATCAGTTTCAGGCGCTCCGCGTTGACCATACTGCGGGTGGCGTCAATCAACGGGACATGAAACGTGATGAAATCCGACCGGCTGACCAGATCGTCGACGCTTATCGCCTGCTTCACCTCCGCCTTCAGCTTCCAGGCACTCTCCACGGTGATGGTGGGATCGTAGCCGATGACATTCATGCCCAGTGCCCGTGCGGCGTTGGCTACCTTCACACCGATGGCGCCGAGACCGATCACACCCAGGGTCCTGCCCGGCAGTTCGAATCCGACGAACTGTTTCTTGCCTTTCTCCACCGCCTTTGTGATCTCTCCGTCCTCTCCCTCCAGCCCCCGGGCAAACCCCCAGGCACGACCGAGATTACGCGCGGCAATGAGCATGCCGGCAATTACCAGTTCCTTGACCGCATTGGAGTTTGCGCCCGGGGCATTGAACACGGGCACACCCTTTCCGGTCATGCGCTCCACCGGGATGTTGTTGACGCCTGCCCCGGCCCTGCCGATGGCCTTCACCGTCGCCGGGATCAGCATGTCGTGCATCTTAAAGGAGCGCAGCAGGATCGCATCCGGATGGGCTATCTCAGAGGCCACCTCATACATGTCACGCGGCAGACGGTCCAGGCCAGCTACAGAAATATTGTTTAAAGTCATTATTTTGAACATGTAATTTAACTTCCTACTTTAACTAATAATTTTGTAGCCTGTGTTGAACGAAGTGAAACACGGGTTAAACAACAATTGCGGTTTTCCCGCGTTTCGCAAGCTCAACGCAGGCTACATTCTTTCCTCGGCCCTTGGCCCTGTATTCAACCGTACTTCTTTTCGAAAGCCGCCATAAATTCGATGAGCGCCTGCACCCCCTCTTCCGGCATGGCATTGTAGATACTTGCGCGCATCCCGCCGACCGACCGGTGGCCCTTCAGGGTGACCAGTCCGGCATCCTTGGCTTCCGCCAGGAAGACGGCGTCCAACGCGGCATCGGCCAGGGTAAAGGGGACGTTCATCCAGGACCGGCAGTTGGGGTCCACCGGGTTATTGTAAAAATCCGACCCGTCAATCGCGGTATAAAGCGCCCTTGCCTTGCGTTCGTTAACCACTGCCACGGCGTCGAGTCCGCCCCGGCGCTTGAGCCACTG
>JAHEHQ010000070.1 GCA_024644505.1 Gammaproteobacteria bacterium | reverse complement strand
CGCCGCCTGCCAGATGCTGGGCTACACGGAAGAAGCGCTGAGAAACCTCTCCATCGGCGACGTATTCGAGGAGGAAGAGGACGAACAGGCCGGCGCCTTCATGGGTATCTGGCTGGAGGCACTGATACGCGTGGGGGCCATCAGCAAGATAGAGGCACGCTTTATTGCCCGGGACGGACGCAGAGTTCCGATCCTGTTTTCAAGAACGGCTGTGAAAGATGCACAGGGTGAGATCACGGACATCATCTGTATCGCCAAGAACATGACTGGCTATGTCCGGGACCAGAAGGCAGAAGAGAGAGGGGCCTTGGCTAATGATGTTTCCTAGTGCCTGTTAACAGGCACTGGTCCTGCGTTGCCCCCAAAACATTAGGACAGTAGAAAATGAGTGACCCCATCGACCCCACCGTATCCAATGAGGATACAGTACTCACCGCCAACGCCCTCAAGGCCATGGCCCACCCGTTACGCTGGAAAATACTCTGCTCACTGGGTGACGCCGAACTCTCCGTGGGTGAAATCGTCGAAAGGACGGGCACCTCCCAAAGCAATATCTCCCAGCATCTGGAGCAGCTGCGTAACAAGAATATCGTGGTCTCCCGAAAGGAGGCCAACCGAATCTATTACCGGATCCGAAACGGCCAGCTGCTGACCCTGATCGGGACCATGCGCACGGTGCTCTGCCCCGCCAATCTGGATGACCGCTATCCCGGATAACCGAACCGGCCCTGGGATGACGCTGCTGGAGCATTATGAACAGCAGCTCAAAGAACGGGGCATGCACTCCGACGCCGCGCAGCGCTGGGTTGTGCTCCGGCTGCAGGCGCTCTTCGAAGAACTGCTGGAACCGCCGCCTGCCCCTATGGGCGGGGTACTGAAAAATCTTCTCCGCCGGCGACAGCCCCAACTGCCGCCTGTTCAGGGTATGTACATCTGGGGTGGCGTAGGGCGGGGCAAAACCTGGCTGCTTGACCTCTTCTACAACCACCTGCCGATCGAAAAAAAGCTGCGCGTCCACTTCCACCGTTTTATGCGGGAGGTGCACGAGGAGCTGAGACGCTTGAAGGAGCAGCCGGACCCCCTGAAAGAAGTGGCGGCCCGGCTTGCCTCCAGGACCCGGGTGCTCTGTCTGGACGAGTTCTTCGTCTCCGACATAGGAGATGCCATGATTCTGGGGCAGCTCCTCAGTGCCCTGTTCGATCACGGGGTGGCACTCGTCACCACCTCCAACACCAAGCCCGACAACCTCTATCTCAACGGCCTGCAAAGAGAACGTTTTCTCCTGGCAATAGCACTGTTGAACGAGCACACCCGGGTCATGGAGCTGGACGGGGAGACCGACTATCGGTTGTTGTTTCTGGAGCATGCCAGAATCTACCACACCTTCCTGGGACCGGAGGTCGATCAGGCCATGGCCGATGAGTTCGAGAACCTGGCTCCCGAGGTAGGGAGAGTGGGAGGAACCATCAACGTCTACAATCGTGAGATCCCGGTGCGGCGCGTGGCCGACGATGTGGCTTGGTTCGACTTCATGGTTCTCTGCGGTCCCCCACGAAGCCAGGCCGACTACCTGGAACTGGCGCGCAGCTACCACACGATCCTGATCTCGAATATTCCCACACTCACCCCCGAGCAGGATGACGCCGCCAGGCGCTTTCTCTACCTGCTGGACGAATTCTACGACCGCAAGGTCAAACTCATCATCAGCGCCGAGCAGCCGCCGGAATCCCTGTACCAGGGGAACAGACTGGCCTTCGAATTTCAGCGTGCGGAAAGCCGGCTGCTGGAGATGCAGTCAAGGGATTACCTGGCGATGGAGCACAGGGCTTAGTTCCTAATTGGGTTTTATGACACTTTTTAACCAGAGTGCCGCGAGGTTGTGGGTATCGCATCCCATGACACGCTGTAAATACTTCCCTGTAGGCTTGGCGTCCCGCAGCCAGGAATGACGCCCTGCCCACTTACCCAGGAGTACCGAACTTGGAAGATCAACTCATCGAATTGCAAACACGGGTCGCCTTTCAGGAAGATGCCCTGCTCGAACTGACAAAGACGGTCGCAGATCAGCAGCGGGAGATCCTGGAGTTTAAGAAAGATGTCGAACAGCTTCAATCACAGCTCAGAAATCTGACATCCGAAGAGGTGATGTCCCCGTCCGATGAGCCTCCACCACCCCACTACTGAATCGTGTCAGGCAGCCTGCGCTCCCTGAAATACCGCGGCGTGGCTTCAATGCCGCAAAGAAAACGCCGGACCAGATCCAGTGCCGCACCCGCCACCATGGTCTGAAACATCTTTCTGCCATAGGGATAGTGCAGGCAGACGCTGCGCATGTCCCCGGCGCTCCCCCAGGCCAGCCAGACTGTGCCTACCGGTTTTTCCGCTGTCCCCCCGCTGGGACCGGCGATGCCGGAGACGGCAACCGCACAATCGGCTCCGCTTACCGTCAGCGCACCCATCGCCATCTGCCTCACCACGGTTTCACTGACCGCCCCCTGGCTCGCAAGGTCTTCGCCGGAGACGCCCAGCATCCGTTCCTTCATGTCATTGGCATAGGTCACGAAACCTGCCTCGAACACTTCGGAGGCCCCCGCCTGCCCGGTCAGCATGGAGGCGATCAACCCGCCGGTGCAGGATTCCGCGGTAGTCAGTTTCATCCCTTTTTCCCCAAGGACCCTGATAAGAGACCCCGGCAGGTTGCCTTCATTCTGTGCGACGATATAGTCGCCGATCAATTCACGGAGCCTCTCGACGTACAGGCTGTGCTCTTCGGCTTTGCGCTGGGGACTCAGCACCTTCACCTCCAGAGTCGGTGCACCGGCCCTGAACCCAAGATCCACCTCGGGAGGCCAATCGGGAAGTTCGTCTGCTATCCACTGCTGGAGCCCGGACTCACCGATACCAAAGGTGTGAAAACGCTGAATCAATCGGGTCTGCCCTGGATCCAGGTGCCTGGCAATGGCGGGGATTACGCTCTGTTTAAGCATTCCCCTGAGTTCCACCGGCACCCCCGGTGTACAAAAGATGTCACACTGATCATGGCGCACGGTGAAACCAACGGCTGAGCCCCGCGGGTTGGGAATGATGCTGGCACCGGCCGGCAGCTGTGCCTGTTTCAGGTTGGAGGCGTTCAAAGCCACACCCCGCCCGGCACACCAGGCTGTCAGATGCTCCATGGCCTGAGGGTGTTCGGTCAGTGGGGCCCCGACCAACTCAGCTACGGCACGGGCGGTCAAGTCATCGATAGTGGGCCCCAGTCCACCGTTCACCAGAAGCAGGTCGCCGGTTGCGGCGAGTTCCCGCAATTGGGAAACCAGCAGATTCAGATCATCCCCAATGGTGATCTTTCTGCTTATATTGAGACCGAGGCGATCCAGATGCTGGGCAATCATGGCAGAATTGGAGTCTACGGTGTCGCCGCGCATCAATTCATTGCCTGTCAACAGAAGTTGGATATTCATACACTTCGATTCCCGCTTGGATTGCTTCAGCGAATCTGGAGGGTTGCGAAAACCGTCATTGATGGCCGTTTATCACGGCATGTAAAGGCTTCGTCTGTTCGAACAGTTCGAGCTGATCCGGTGTGGCTTCCTTCTGATATCTGGATTTCCATTCTTTGTAGGACATCCCGTAAACGGCCTCCAGCGCGTCCTCCTTGGTGATCGGAACACCCTGTTCATCGGCAGCGGCCTTGTACCATTTGGACAGGCAGTTACGGCAGAAACCGGCAAGATTCATGATGTCGATATTCTGTACGTCGGTGCGCTGCCGAAGATGTGCCACCAACCCCCGAAAAGCTGCCGCTTCAAGTCTGATCCTGGTTAACTCGTCCACTGCTGCCTCCATACTGTTGTCGATAATCGGCACTAGTTTACTCCGTCGCTGTTTCCAGCACATTCCAAACGTTGCCCTGAGGAAGCGGAGCGGAACCCGGGATAAAAAATACCTCTTTGCTCTCAATTTCCCGCGCCGGCTGCCGATGCAATGGAAACAGAATCCCAAGATATTTCCCGTGTCCTCCGGGAACCCAAAAAAACAGAGAAACTCAATGGAAATAACACCTTATCTGAAACTGATGGTACAAAAAAACGGTTCGGACCTGTTTTTCAGTACAGGTGCCCCCCCGAACCTAAAGGCCGAGGGCAGGACCATGCCGATCGGCGACACCCCCATGGGACCGGGAATAGTTCGCAAACTGGCTTATTCCATCATGAGCGACGCCCAGATCTCCGAGTTCGAATCCACCATGGAGGGCAATCTGGCCATTTCCATGGGCGGTCTGGGCCGGTTTCGGGTCAATGTTTTTCGTCAGCGGGGAGACGTGGCGATGGTGGTTCGGTACATCAAGGGCCAGATACCCACCATCGAGGAACTCAAACTCCCCCAGACGCTCAAAGAGCTGGTCATGGAACCGCGAGGTCTGGTTCTGGTTGTGGGGTCCACCGGATCAGGCAAATCAACCACCCTGGCATCCATGATTGGCCATCGAAACGAAAACGCCACCGGGCATATCCTTACCATCGAGGATCCGGTGGAATTTCTGCACACACACAAGAAATCCGTGGTGGATCAGCGGGAGGTGGGGCTGGACACCCTATCCTATGAAGCGGCGCTGAAAAACGCCATGCGGGAGGCGCCGGACGTGATCCTGATCGGTGAGATCAGGGATCGGGCCACCATGCAGCACGCCATCGCCTATGCAGAAACCGGGCATCTCTGCCTCTCTACCCTCCACGCCAATAATGCCAACCAGGCACTGGACCGCATCATCAACTTCTTCCCCGACAGCGCCCATCATCAACTGTTCATGGACCTGTCCCTGAACCTGAAGGCCGTCATCTCCCAAAGACTGGTCAAGAGCAAGGACGGGAAGCGGGTTCCGGCGGTGGAGATCATGCTGCTCTCGACCTTTGTGGCGGAACTGATCCAGAAGGGCGATATCCACGCCATCAAGGAAGCGATGGAACAGGGCAACGAAAGAGGCATGCAGACCTTCGACCAGGCCCTCTACAATCTCTACGCAGAGGAACTGATCACCATGGAGGAGGCCCTGAAGAATGCCGACTCAAGGAACAACCTGTCACTGCGAATCCGCCTGGATGAAAGCTCTGCCGTCACCACACCCCAGGGGCTCAAGATTCACGACGAGGAGTACTTCTGAGCAGACAAGATGTTCGCTTCCCTCTTTTCATGCATTCTCTGAAACCGTTCATTGCGGCTTCCCGGGAGGCAATCCCCCCGGGAGGCCCGCCTTCATTAAGCTTCCAATGCCTTTCAGCTCATTTATAATGGCTCACAATTTTCAGAGTCGTTATCGAGTATCGCATGGCTTACAAAACCGAAAACCATTTCCTGCCCCTTATCCATAGCAAGCCGAACAAAAAACTGACCCAACTGCCTGCCCTGGGTATGAAACCAAAGGATCTCGCCCAGGATTTCAAACACTATTTTGTTCGCACCCTAGGCCGTACCAACGACTGCCGATTCAGTCATTACCCCTATAAGGCCCTGGCCGTTTCCGTACGCGACCGCCTGATGGAGCGCTGGATGAATACCCAGCTGGCCTACCAACAGGCCGACAGCAAGCGCACCTACTATCTCTCCCTGGAATTTCTGATGGGACGCTCCCTGGGCAATGCCATGCTCAACCTGGGGCTTACAAACAACGCGGCAAAAGGTCTTTACGAACTGGGTCTGGTGCTGGAGGAGATTGTCGAATGTGAGCCGGACGCCGGGCTTGGCAACGGGGGGCTTGGACGGTTGGCCGCCTGTTTTCTGGACAGCTGTGCAACGCTGCAGCTGCCGGTACAGGGGTATGGCATCCGTTACGAGTACGGCATGTTTCGGCAAAAAATCGACAACGGCTATCAGGTCGAAGAGCCGGACCACTGGCTCAGGGACGGCAACTCCTGGGAGATCGAACGCCCGGAATATAAGCAAAGGGTGCTGTTCGGAGGTACCACCGAATTCTACCAGGACGAGAAGGGAATAGAGCGGGCGCGCTGGGTAAACACCCATGACGTACTGGCGGTACCCTACGATATACCCATACCCGGCTATCGCAACGGGACGGTAAACACCCTGCGGCTGTGGCATGCCGAGGCAACAGACGAGTTCGACCTCGAGGAATTCAACGCCGGCAGTTACCCCGAGGCGGTGGAGGCGAAGAACCATGCGGAAAACATCACCATGGTTCTCTACCCAAACGATGCCAGCGAGAACGGCAAGGAGTTGAGGCTCAAGCAGCAGTATTTCCTGGCGAGCGCCAGCCTGAAAGACGTCATGCGGGAGTGGCAGGAACATCATGGCGGAAACTATCGCAGATTCGTCGGACGGCACTGTTTTCAGCTGAACGATACCCATCCCACCATTGCCGTGGCGGAGTTGATGCGCCTGTTGATTGATGAGGAACTGCTCGACTGGGATCATGCCTGGGATATCACCCGCAACACCATGGCCTACACCAACCATACGCTGCTTCCCGAAGCACTGGAGCGCTGGCCGGTGCGCATGTTCCGCAGGCTGCTGCCCCGGCTTCTGGATATCATCTTTGAGATCAATGCCCGTTTTCTCAGTGAAGTGTCCGCCCGCTGGCCCGGCGACACGCTCCGCCTGCAGCGCATGTCCCTCATCGAGGAAGGGCCGGAGCCCCAGGTCCGCATGGCCTATCTGGCCATCGTCGGCAGTTTCTCTGTCAACGGCGTCGCCGAGCTACACTCAAGACTGTTGGCAAACGGTCTGTTCCGGGACTTCTATGAGCTGTGGCCGGAGAAATTCAACAACAAGACCAACGGCGTCACCCAGCGTCGCTGGCTGGCGCACTGCAACCCGGGCCTACGGGCGCTCATCAGCCAGTCCATCGGTGAAGGCTGGGTCAGCGATCTGGATCAGATCAGGCAGCTGGCACCCCTCGCCGGGGATGCCAAGTTTCGCCAGCGCTGGCGAAAGATCAAGCATAATAACAAGCGGCGTCTCGCCGCGCTCGTCGAGGAAAAGTGCGGCGTCCGCTTCAATCCTACGTCGCTGTTCGACGTTCAGGTGAAACGCATCCATGAATACAAACGCCAGCTGCTGAATATTCTCCATGTCATCCACCTCTATACCCGGATCAAAAAGGGGGATATAGAGCCATGGACTCCCCGCTGCGTGCTGATCGGCGGCAAAGCGGCACCAGGCTATGCCCAGGCGAAACTGATCATCAAGCTGATCAACAACGTCGCCCAGGTAATCAACCGTGACCCACAGGTGGGCGACCGGTTAAAGGTGGCTTTCTTACCCAACTACCGGGTTTCGACCATGGAAGTGATATGCCCGGGAACCGACCTGTCGGAACAGATTTCCACGGCCGGCAAGGAGGCCTCGGGCACCGGCAACATGAAGTTCATGATGAACGGGGCCCTGACCATCGGCACGCTGGACGGCGCCAATATCGAGATCCGGGAAGAGGTCGGGGACGAACACTTTTTTCTTTTCGGGCTCACCGAGGAGGAGGTTGCACAACAGCGCACAAACTACGATCCGGCCTCGATCGTCGAAGGAGATCCCAATCTTTCCCAGGTCATGAGACTGCTTCAGATGGGTCACTTCAACAGGTTCGAACCCGGCATCTTCGACCCGATCATTGATGCCCTTTACAGCCCCAACGATCCCTGGATGGTCTGTGCGGATTTCGCCGACTACGTGGCTGCCCAGGAACGGGCTGCGGCCGTCTACCGGGATCAGGACCGCTGGGTGGCGAGTTCCATCATCAATACCGCTGCCAGCAGCAAGTTTTCCACCGACCGGACTATGAGGGAATACAACGAGGGGATATGGAAGCTCCAGCCCATCCCCCCCCTTAGAAACGTTTAATCCAGATTCCACCCGCCATGGATGCCCCGATCACCTGCTGGATCTACCGCGGCACCCGCCAGGTCGAGATGTACCTGTACCTGGCGAAGGAAGATGCATTCGACGAGCTGCCTCCCGCATTGATGGAAAGATTCGGCAAGCCCACCCTGGTGACGGAACTGGAACTGCATCCGACCCGGAGGCTGGCACGTGAAAACGTGTCAAAGGTCATCGCCAATCTGAAGCAGCAGGGATTTCACCTGCAGATGCCGCCCAGCATCAAACCAGGACAATTTCTGGAATGAAACGGGAGATCATACTGCTCAACGTTACCGGAAAGGACCACCCCGGGTTGACGGCAGCGCTGGCGGACGTGCTGGCCGACCATGGCGTCAATATCCTCGATATCGGACAGGCGGTCATCCATGACCATCTCTCCCTGGGCATGCTGCTGGAGGTCCCCCCCGAAGCCCAATCGGGGCCCGTCGTAAAGGACCTGCTGTTTCAGGCACACCAGCTGGGGTTGAATATCAATTTCACACCCATCGGGAACTCCGATTACGAACACTGGGTGGGACTGCAGGGAAAGCCACGCTATATCGTCACACTGCTTGGCCGCAAACTCACCGCCCGAAACATCTCCCGGGTGGCCAGGATCGTTGCGGCCCACGAACTGAACATAGACGGCATCACCCGTCTATCCGGACGTTTCACGCTGCGGGGTGAGGACCCGCATCGCCGGGCCTGCGTGGAGTTTTCGTTGCGCGGGGAGCCTGGGCGGGAGGCGGACCTGCGCCACGACCTGCTGGAGATCAGCCGGATCGACGAAGTGGACATCGCCTTCCAGGCCGATGACCTGTATCGACGCAACCGGCGTCTTATCGTTTTCGACATGGATTCCACCCTGATCGAGGTTGAAGTTATCGATGAACTGGCCAAGGCGGCGGGCGTGGGCCGGGAGGTGGCCGCCATTACAGAGGCCGCCATGCAGGGGGAGATCGATTTCCGGGAAAGCTTTCGTCGACGACTGGCGCTGCTCAAGGGTCTCGAGGCATCGGTGCTGGAGCGGATTGCCGCACGACTGCCCATCACCGAAGGCGCGGAGCGCCTGATCTCGACACTCAGAATGCTTGGCTACCGGATTGGGATCCTGTCCGGAGGCTTTACCTACTTCGCCGAACATCTGAGGCGCAGGCTGAACCTGGACTGCGTCTCCGCCAACGAGCTGGATATCCGGGATGGCCGCCTGACCGGTGAGGTCCGGGGTGAGATCGTAGACGGCGCCATGAAGGCAAAATTGTTAAACAGGATGGCTGACGACATGGGCATCAGCCTCAAACAGGTGATCGCCGTGGGGGACGGTGCAAATGACCTGCCCATGCTCAGTCTGGCCGGCCTGGGCGTCGCCTTTCACGCCAAGCCGGTGGTAAGAAAAAATGCACGCCACGCCATCTCCACCCTGGGACTGGACAGCATACTTTATCTGCTGGGTGTACGCGACCGGGAAATCATTTGAAAACTCCCAATGCCACCTACCAGCCTCTCGCGGAACCGACCAGCTCGTAGGCCTGACGTATCTCGTGGGTCTTGGTGGCAGCCAGCTTCATCATCTCCTCAGGCAGGCCCTTGGCGACCAGTTTGTCCGGGTGATGCTGGCTCAGCTGTCGACGATAGGCCTTTTTCACCTCTGCGTCACTGGCATCCGAAGACACGTTGAGAAGTGCATAGGCATCGTCCAGTGAAGGGCCTGCAGGCTCCGGGGCACCTCTCGGCCCACCGCCGGTCCGGCCCTGGCCCGCAAAATGCAGCTCGGCCTGAATCATACGTTCCAGGCCGCGAAACAGAAATTCCGGGATTCCGAGCTTGCCGCAGATATGCAGCAGAAGCTGCTCTTCACCTGGTGTGATGGGTCCGTCCGCATAGGCTGCCTGGAGTTGTATCTCCATGAACATCTGTATCAGGGTGCGGCGGCGGTGGCACTCCTGCCGAAACTGTTCGATAACGTCATCGAGAGGGAAATCACCGGCCTTTCCTTCGTTGAACAACTGCATCGCCGCATTGCGCATCTCGGGGTTGAGCGCCATTTGATTCATGACCGAGCGGGCCAGGATGATCTCCTTCTCGGAAACGCGCCCATCGGTCTTGGCAAGATGCCCCATGACAGAGAAGGTGGCGGTAAAAAAGGCTGTCTGAACCCGCTCTCTTTCACCGGGCTCGAGCTCTTCTTCCTGCTTGAAATTTTTCAGCCCCCGGTCCAGGTTGTGGCCAAGCACCGCCCCCAGCATGGCGCCCAGCGGACCACCAAGCATGAACCCAAACGCACCACCGGCCAATTTTCCCCACCAGCTCAAATTCTTCTCCTCATTCTCTGTAGCCCGCACAAATAGAAAGGGATTCCGGGAACGGGCTAT
>JAHEHQ010000069.1 GCA_024644505.1 Gammaproteobacteria bacterium | reverse complement strand
CAGGACAAGGCGCACTGAGCGCAGTGTACCTGCCGTACATAAGCGAAAGTGCAACGCGGTCATGGGGAAAAATGGCCCCGTCCCTTCGGGTTGGCTCTCCAATGAGGCCATCCGGCGTTGCGCATCGCTCATTTGGAGCGGCCAAACTTCGCTCTGCGCGCCTTGACTGGCCTCATTGGAGAGCCAACGCTGGGTATCCGCATAGTGTTAACAGGCCCTAAGAACACTTGGAGGATTGATTAGTGGAAGCTCTCACCAACTTTGTTAGTGCTGTAAACAGCGTAGTCTGGGGCCCCCTGATGCTGGTGCTCATCCTTGGCACCGGACTTTTTCTACAGGCAGGTCTTAAGATAATCCCGCTACGGAAGCTGGGTTTCGGTTTTAGCCTGCTATGGAAAGGACGCGTACCGCCCAAGGGCGGCGAGGGGGAGATCAGCCCGTTCAACGCCTTGATGACGTCGCTTTCCGCGACAATCGGTACAGGCAATATTGCAGGGGTCGCGACCGCAATTTTTCTCGGCGGCCCCGGGGCACTGTTCTGGATGTGGATGACCGCACTGGTTGGCATGGCTACCAAGTACGCGGAAGCCGTCTGCGCGGTCAAGTACCGCGAAGTCGACGAACTCGGCAACCACGTCGGCGGCCCCATGTACTACATCAAGAACGGACTGGGCAGAAAATGGTTGTGGCTGGCACCTGCTTTCGCCGGATTCGGTGCCATTGCCGGTTTCGGTATCGGTAACACGGTGCAGGCCAATTCGGTCGCTGATGTACTCAACTCCTCTTATGGCATTCCTGCCTGGGCCACCGGTGTCGTGCTGCTCGTGCTGGTTGGTGCAGTGATACTCGGGGGTATCAAGCGCATTGCGCAGGTAGCCGGAAAACTGGTGCCTCTTATGGCGATCACCTACCTGGTGGCGGGACTGGTCGTTCTGACCATCAATGCCGCCGAAATACCCGCCGCGTTCGGTTTGATCTTCACGCATGCCTTCACGCCGGTGGCGGCAACCGGTGGTTTTGCCGGCGCGGCCGTATGGGCCGCCATACGGTTTGGTGTTGCCAGGGGTGTCTTCTCGAATGAGGCCGGGCTGGGCAGCGCACCTATCGCTCATGCCGCCGCGCAGACAAAGGGCCCGGTCAACCAGGGATTGGTTGCCATGCTGGGAACCTTTATCGATACACTCATCGTGTGCAGCATTACCGGCCTGGCGATCATTACCTCGGGGGCCTGGACTTCCGGAGAAACCGGTGCGTCACTGACCTCCACGGCGTTCGATACCACGATCCCGGGCGTTGGCGGACATATTGTGACCATCTCTCTGGCCATATTCGCCTTTACGACCATGTTGGGCTGGTCCTTCTATGGTGAAAAGTGCGTTGAATATCTTCTTGGCGTGAAATCCATTACACCTTTTCGCGTGCTTTGGTGCCTGGCCGTTCCGATCGGTGCGACCGCGGACCTTGGTTTTATTTGGCTTTTGGCGGACACATTGAATGCATTGATGGCTATTCCCAACCTTATAGCCTTGATACTGCTAAGTCCGGTAGTATTCAAGCTGACCCGGGAGTTTATTGCCAGCAACGGTTCTAGCGAAGAACCCGCAGCAAGTGCCGCGGACTGAGCCGAAGTGAAGTTCCACCGGGTGCCATTTCAGGGGAATCCGTACGTTCAGCCCTGATTGGGTGCTTATTGGTCTGGTTTCACCCGTGTTGAAAATCAGACTCAAACACTGGAAACCCAGAAAGCTGTTGCCGTGATCCATACAGATCACGGCAACAGCCGGTTCAGGCCTTAGAGGGGAATATGTCGGAATACAGCACACCATCGAATCAGGACAACGGAAACGAATCCCTTCCGTTTGCCGCACCCTGCAGGAAGTTGGAAATCAGCGCACCCTTAAGATGGATAGCCCTGGGTTGGAAGGATCTCAAACTGGCGCCCAGACAGAGTCTCAGCTACGGATTTATCCTGGTACTATGCAGCTACCTGATGACTTTTCTTGCCTTTACCTTTGGTAACCTGGTGGTTCTTCTGGCATTGTTGTCGGGTTTTATTTTTCTCGGCCCGATGCTCGCGATGGCGTTCTATGACATCAGCTTTCAACTTCAGAAAGGGCGAAAACCCACCCTGGGACACTCGATAAGGGAGAGCTGGCACCATATCGGAAATGAAATGGTGTTTGCCGTAATACTGATGATAATATTCCTGGTCTGGGCAAGGGCGGTATCCCTGACCCACGTGTTCTTTCCCATGCGGGCAGACCCGGATCTGGCAGAACTGGCCACATTTCTAGGGGTGGGGACTATTGTGGGCTCTCTGTTTGCTGCCTTCGTGTTCTGTATCAGCGCCTTTTCCCTGCCGATGATCATAGACCGTAAAACGGATATGGTTACCGCGGTGGTAACCAGTTTCAATGCTGTTCTTCGAAACAAAGTGCCCATGTTGGTGTGGGCGCTCCTGATCATTTCCGCTGTTGCTCTGGGAGTGATCACGGCTTTTATCGGACTGGGTATTACCCTTCCCCTGATCGGACATGCCACATGGCATGCCTATCGGGAAACAATCGACAGTTCAGACTGGCCGAGGCATGCGGAAAATTGAATCCGATACGCTCGTAGTCCAGTCCCATAGCTCTCCCCTTCCCTTTTCATGGATAGAGCAGTGTCTCGAGTCTGTAAGGGATTGGAGTCGTGCCAGATCCTGCGATTATCAATTTCTGGGTGATGAGATCTTCAACAGGGTGCCCGTCGATCTCCTTGAGCGGATTCACCACAAAGTCGTCGCAACTGACCTGGCGCGCCTGCTGGTCCTTAAGGAAGCGTTGGCCATTGGCTACAAAACCGTGGTATGGATGGATGCCGATTTTCTGGTCTTTGACCCCGCCCGGCTTGTATTGCCAGATACGGATTATGCCTTGGGCCGTGAAGTCTGGGTACAATGCGATTCCACAGGTACATTAAAAGTGTACAGAAAGGTGCACAACGCCTTCCTCATGTTTCGCCAGAACAACAACTTCCTGAATTTCTACCTGGAAACCGCGATGCGTTTACTGACCCTGAATACCGGCACGATGCCGCCTCAGTTTATCGGGCCAAAACTTTTAACCGCCTTGCACAACATCGCGCAACTGAATGTTCTCGAGTGTGCGGGAATGTTGTCCCCGTTGGTCATCAAGGACATAATTCGAGGACAGGGCCCGTCACTTGAAAAATTCAACAGCAGTACTTCGGAACCCATGGCGGCTGCCAATCTCTGCATATCGAGCTGCGATAGAAATGAACTTACCGCAGGAGAGATGGAACAACTTGTTGACCTATTGCTTACAGGGTGTGCAACTATCTGATCGGTTGGGCGACGGATTTTCGATAGGCAAGCATGGAGTTCGCTGAAAAAACCAGCAGCGCCCCAAACCATCCGGTCAGCGTCAACGCGGGATCCCCAACCAGAAGCGGCCCAAAGAGTGCCGCCATGATGATTCTGCTTGAGGATATTATCGAACCCTCAACCGCAGTGACGTACAAAAAACCATAGGTCAAAAGATATTGCCCGATTACACCGACGGCCGAACAGAGGAATATAAAGAAAAACTCCATCCTGCCAGGCCAGAAGATATCCTCGTAAAAAAGGAGAAGCATAAAAAGGGCACCCAGGCCGAACATGAAAAACAGTATGGTTTGTGAATCATGGTATCTTCTGCTCAGGTTCAGATAGATCATTGCCAAGGATGCCGTTATGCCGGAACCCAATCCCCAGATGCTTTCGAACCTCATACCGACCTCACCCGGTGCAAGTATCATCCAGATCCCCAGAAACGCCACGCCTGCAATCGGCAAGACAAGGAAGTCACGCTGATCCCTGATTAGGAACCAGGCGAACAATGCAACGAACAAGGGGTAGGTCATGTTCAATATGTTCGCCTCAGCCAGAGACCCCACCTCCACAGCCTTGTAGAAGCAAAAGACCGCCACCGCGTTTGTCACGGTGCGGCCCAGGAGCAAATCGTATCTTTGTGGTTGCAGGCGCTGTCGCTTGAGTATCATCGTGATACAGACGACGCAGAAACCCAGGAAAAAACGGGCAAACACAAAATACGGGGTTTCTATTGCAACGTGCGGCTCCGCCCAGCGGATAATCGCTGTGGCGAGATAGAAACAGAATGCGGACCCGAATACCGCCAGCCAACCACCCATCTGCGACGAAAAAAGGCCGCTTCTTTCAGTCGACATAAACATTGAATCCCGAGTTACCCTGAATCCACATTGTTGATTTCGTCTGCTCGGACCTATGGGTTAATGAGATATACCTGGTCAGGCAGCAGGCTTCTGAATGAGGTTAGCGCACATAACCTATTATGGAAATAAAATGACTAGTCGACCCCAGCAGAACAAACAAATGCCATATGCCATGTGCATGGCGAAGTCGGTTCATATCGTCCAATACGTAGAATATGATACCCACCGTATAGGCTATACCTCCCAATGTCAGCCATAAAAGTCCTGCGGTGGGGAGTATTGCCTTCAGGCTGGAATATTCGACTATGCAGGCCCATCCCATAATCAGATAGATCACGATCTGCAGTATCTCAATCCGACGCAGGCTCAACAGGTCAAGCAATATACCGAAGATGGCGAGCGCCCAGACGATCACCAGCAACAGCGGACCGTTGCCGTCCCTGAGCGATACCAGCATATAGGGTGTGTAAGTGCCAGCGATCAACAAATAGATAGAGACGTGATCAAGTTTCTGAAACAGCTTCTTGAGCTTGTGAGGGCGCAGACTATGATATAGCGTGGATGCGGTATAGAGTAGAACCAGTGTGAAACCAAAGACGGAAAAACTTATAACCAGAACGGTATCCCGTTGCGCGATGCTCACGGCGAGTAACGCAAAAAAGCCTATCAATGCGAAAACGGCGCCGACAAGATGAGTGATGCTGTTGAATTTTTCGCCGTAGTACATACCCTGCTTCAACGATTTTGAAAGGCCCAACTCGTGATCGCAAGTTGGTTTCGAACATCAGTAGGGATTCTTCTGAAAATACAGGCCCGTTAAAGGTCTTCCAATCGAATAAGTATGGAACCGTCCTCTTCGTAATTGTTTCTCTCTATCAGCTTTCTTGCAGCATCCTGAACAATATTTCGGTTCTGGGCCAGCGAGTCCATCGGCGCATTATCCAGAGCTCCAAACTTTCCTTTCAGGGTTTTAAGAGAGATACGGCAGAGCACGCGCTTCTTGTTCACTACCGCGGCGATAGTCGCAACCTTGCTAACCGGATGCCAGGACTCGAGTTTGGGAAATGTAACGCCTGTGTCTCCCAGGTTCGATGTTTTATGGGGGCTTAATTGCATGGATCCTCCTGTTGGCTGAGTTCGATACCGGGTGATTTCTGTGAAAAACCTGAGGCGAAATCTCCGGTATGAACCAGCACATGATCTGATTAACCAAGGGTCGGTCCCTTTGCGCACAAAGTTAATCAGCGGTTTTCTAGAAACGCCGTCCTCGTGAGGGGCGTTCGGCTCTCGGCTTGGCCTGGTTGACCTTTATGTTGCGGCCTTTCAGGTCCGTGTCATTGAGCCCTTTGATCGCCGCGTCGGCCTGGGAATTATCGTCCATTTCCACAAAGCCGAACCCTTTCGATTGTCCACTGAATTTGTCAGTAATCAGGTTGACAGTGGATATTTCTCCGTAGGTTGAAAAAAGTTCGCGCAAATCCGAATCAGTGACGCTGTAAGCAAGGTTTCCCACATAAATATTCATGTTTTATGATATCTCCGAAATATTGTGCATCGGTCTAAGTTATGGCTATCGAAAAATACCAAGCACAAAAAATTCTTCGACAGGGGATTGCCGTACGCCTTTCTAAGGAACGAATGACGTTACGAGTATTGGGAGAAATCGGTAGGCTCTCGATGGAATATGACAGATGCCACGCGGCTTCAGCGAGACCGGACTCCCGGGCTCAGCGTTTAACCCTAACAGATGCGAACAGAAATTGCACTACCACATTATGTACGCCTTGCGATGATACCGCATGAAAAACCCGGAGTTATCACCAGGCGGTTCACGCAGTGCCGGCGAGCCAGGAGCTGTTACCGGAAGGCATGGAATAAGGGTAAAATGCTCCGTGATCCTGAATATCACCGTATTCAGGCAGCGTATCCAAGGAATATTCCGTATCAGTGAGACCATTGATTACAACCCATCGATTAAAGCCCAAGCCTCAGGGCAGTCACTTCCCCGGTGAGCACAGAGCTCTCTTTTCCCTGATGAGTTTGGCCTTGTTCAAGGCTTTCACACCGTCGATTCTCGTCACAACGCTGTTACTGTCCGCCTGTGCAGGCACCCCTTACCAGCCTCGGATTGAGGACATGGCATCCGTCAAGGCCAGGTCGGAATCACAAACCATTGGGAATGTTCGGGTCAGTGTTGCTGTGCCCGGCCCGGAGGAAACAGAGGCTATCTTCAATCTCCCGCTTTACGATCGAGGTATCCAACCGGTATGGATCGAGGTGGATAATCGCGGTGGCACCGATCTTCGCTACGCGCCGGTCGGCACCGACCCCCAGTATGTTCCGCCATTCGAAGTTGCCTATACCAACAAGGCCGGTTTTTCCAAGGCTGCTCATAAGGAAATGGAGCGGTATCTCCATAGCCATTCGATGTCGCGGACCATCGCTTCCGAAGAGGCTCGCTCGGGTTTTATATTCACCCAGGCACGCCCGGGAACCAAGGGCGTCAACATTGACCTTTACGGACCGCAGGCCGACGACACCTACAGCTTTGTATTTTTCGTGCCTGTACCGGGGTTTGTCGCCGATCACGCTCAAGTCAACTTTGAAGCCTTGTACGACACCGGTGACATGGTTACCTACGATCTGCCAGGTCTTCGCAAAGCGCTTGCCGCCCTGCCCTGCTGCTCCAGCGATGAGTCGGGTGTTCGTGAGGGAGATCCTTTGAACCTGGTATTGGTCGGCGACGGCGACGATGTTTTGCAGTCGCTGCTGCGCGCCGGTTGGTTTGAAAGAATTGCGATTGAGCGGGGAAATGCCGCGGCGGCGGAAGCCGGCTACCTCTATGGTCGCACTGCGGATGCCGTATTCCGAAAATCACGCCCGGGAAAAGGCGCACGGAGCGAATTGCGTCTCTGGATGTCACCCCTGCGAGTGGGAGGACAGCCCGTGTGGATTGGCGATGTTATTCACTTTCTTGGGAATCCCGGGGGGCCTGTCAGCCCGGATCCCAATATCGACGATGCAAGAGACTTCTTTCTCCAGGATCTCTGGTACTCCCAGGGGCTGGCGAAGTCTGCCTGGTTGAAAGGCACCAACGTGGTACCCATAAATCGGCCCAGGCAGGACGTAATGGGCAACGACTACTTTACCGATGGTTACCTGGCGGTTCTGTGGCCAAGCGGGAACCCTGTCTCTCTTCTGGAGGCAGACTATCTATTCTGGGACAGCCCGCCGAAACGCGAGCACCGGGAGCCCTAAAGTGAACAGACCGAGTAAATCAAGAATCCTGCGACAACGGGGCAACCGACTGCCTGCAGAGATACCTGTCCCCATGCTTTTGGCATTCTGCCTGTTAGCCCTGGCCGGATGTGCGAGCGTCGGGGAAACGACACCGGAAACCACACAAAACCACCTGGATCGAGCCCAGACCCAGATGCAAGGTCCTGTCCGGGTAACCGTGGCCGTGCCAAGCGCAAAGGAGACCCGCGAACTGTTTGGCCTGCCCCTGTACCGGAAAAACATACAGCCTGTCTGGGTAAAAATAGAAAATAGTGGGTCCAAGGTAGTGAGTTTCCTCCCGGTAGGCCTCGATCCGCTCTACTACACTCCGATAGCGGCTGCCTTCCTGGGCCAGGACGACAAGCATCAGAAGGGAGACGAGACGCTAAGGGCACGCCAGTTCTTCCGTGAGGGCCTTGGGGCCATGGTGGTGCCGCCGGGGGAAACCCGGTCCGGATTTGTCTTTACTTCGCTCGATGAGGGAACCAAGGCTTTCAACGTTGACCTTCTCTCCCAGGACAAAGAGGCTTACCTGTTTACCTTCTTCGTCCCCGTGCCAGGTCTGCTCATCGATCACCTGAACGTGGACTGGGACAACCTGTATACCGAGGATGAATGGCTGGAATTCGATGATGAGGCTGACCTGATACGGGCACTCGAATCTTTCCCCTGCTGCACAACAGACAAAAAGGCCAGAGACCGGGGGGATCCGCTCAATCTGATCATCATCGGGGAGATCGACGACGTCTATCGTGCCTTTTTGCGGGCAGGTTGGGATGAAACCGAGACTATCCACGCCGGCTCTCTCCAGAAAACCGTTGCCTCCTTCTTCTCGGGAGGTGAATACCGCTACTCGCCCGTCAGCGGACTCTACGTATTCGGCAGACCGCAGGACGTCGCCTTTCAGAAGACGAGAACCAACATTCACGAACGCAATCACCTGCGTCTGTGGCTGGCACCTGCGCGATACCAAGGTGTTCCCGTATTTATCGGGCAGATCAGCCGCGATATCGGCGTACGCTTTTCCAGGCGCACGATCACCACCCATGAGATCGATCCGGACGTCGACGAAACCCGTGAGTATCTGCTGGAAAATCTGGCCTACTCACAGAGTCTGGCAGCCATTGCCTATGTCGGCGGCGTGGGGAAAGCCTCCATGGAGGCCCCCCGCACGAATCTGACGGACAGCCCTTACTTCACGGATGGGTATCGGGTGGTGCTCTGGGTCTCGGAATCCCCCCGAAGTATTGCGGACATCGAGGTGGTCGATTGGCGTAATCCGGCCGCCGACTGAAACAGCGGCCCAGCCAGGCTCCCTGGCTCAGCACATCACATGGCCCCGATTCAGTATAATGGTGGTTTCCACGCAGTGAAGATCTGGCAATCAAGGCCATAAGTCAGCAACTTTTTTACCATGCAGAAACTGGAACTACGCATACAACCCAGGACTGAAATCAATCCCAAGTGGCACCTGTTCAGGAGGATAAAGGTATGGTTGATAATGACACTGTCACCGTTCCTGGCTTACGCGATACTGGTCCCCTTCAACCGTACCTTGCGTTGGCGCGCCTGTGTTCATCCGGAAACAGAACAACTCATCAAGTCCGGTAAACCTTTCATACTCCCCTTCTGGCACAGCGACCTGCTGTTGGCAAGCTCCATCTCCCGCAACATCAATCTTCACACCAGAACCGCCATCATGATCGGGCTGACCCGGGTCGGTGAGATCGGGAGCCGGTTTTTTGAAATGCTCGGGTTCAATGTCGTGAGAGGATCTCAAAATCACCGGCCCGTGGAGGCAATGAAGGACCTGCTGGAGGCATTGTCACAGGGAGGTATCGTGGGCTTTGCAGTTGATGGTCCCTCCGGACCGGCGGGTGTCGTGAAACCGGGTGTCGTGATTTGTGCGCGCGAGGCCGGCGTTCCAATCATACCCATCGGTTTCAAGATCTATCATAAATGGCGTCTGGGCACCTGGGACAATACTGTGATACCCATGCCCTTTTCCAGGTGCATCGCAGTCCTCGATTCACCCAAGCACGAGTTTTCAGACGATTATGCCAGGCCATATCTCACAACCCCCGATATTACAAGATTTCTGACAGAGCTACGGGATACACCGCTGAAATGGGATGATTGTGTCTTTGATGCGGCCTATTTCCAAACTGAATCGAAAGAGTCTTGAGCGGCAGATCGTAGTTTACCGAATTACCCCTCACACCCGCACCATGCGAAACGGCTGTTGGTGTAGCTGCATATCGCTAAATAATGTCTGTCCAGAAACACACGTTTCACCGGGCACGATACGTTCGAGAATGAACCGGGGACGCACCTTGCTTCAAAGGGCCCTGTGGCAACATGCAAAGGATGCCGGTTTGGTCGGCAGTAAAATCCCGATAGAGTGTGATACATGACAAACGTAACAGAGAAACATGATTTTGTGGACAGCGATTGCCTGGAAGCATTTGATCACTTCTATGCCTATCTGAACGACGAAATAAAGGACAAGGAAACATTTGCGAAGATCCAGCATCATCTACAGCACTGCAAAAGTTGCTTTTCAAGGGCTGAGATGGAACGTATATTGAATGATCGTACCAAGGGTGCCGGAAACGAAGAAGCACCCGAGACGCTGCAAAAACCGATTGCGTGATTTAATAGATACTTTTTAGATACGGCCAGATTTCCCAAACAAAGGAGATCCCTATCGATAACGTACCTTCAATGGGGGACAGACCGG
>JAHEHQ010000386.1 GCA_024644505.1 Gammaproteobacteria bacterium | reverse complement strand
TTTCCACCCGCCGGACATATTCGGGGGTATGAAACAGCAGCAGATCCTCCCGATCACCCGATACCGGATACCTGACCTCGACACGCTCTTTCAGCCCCCTGGCCAGAAATTCCTGCCAGAAAGCATGGAACCTGTCCGGCCCAAACGGATGCCCATCTCCAAACCCGTAGCGCGCCAGTTCCTCTCCTGCGTATACGTACATGGTTACCCGCGAAAACCCGCCGTCCCGATCTGCCGGTACAGGCATAATTCCGGAAATCGCCTGTCCACACCTGTACTTACCAAGCCGCCTTTTGACACGGCATACCGTCTTAAAGCTGTAACAATCCAGGAATAATATGCTTTTTCCGGGTAAATGGGTATTGGAGTTGCCGTGACAGGGCAACCCTCCGGCCCCGCCAGCGAACCAGGTGAAGATATCAGGGGCACCCTGTTCCGGAAGATCTGTACTAAAATCGGAATGAAAGGCAGGTTTCATCAGACCTGTACAGAAGGAGGCGCATGATGTCGATTTCACCGAGCCTGAAGAAATACCTGGAACAACAGTCCGCCCAGTATGAGACCCTGTCCCACCCACGCACGCTCTCCAGCGCGGATAGTGCCGTTGCGGCACATATCCCCGGCGAGCAGCTTGCGAAGGCCGTAATCGTCAAGGATGCTGAGGATTACCTTATGGTGGTTGTCCCGTCCAGCCATCATCTGCATCTTGGTCGCCTGCACCACCATCTCGGCCATGATGTGGGGCTGGCGACAGAAGACGAGGTTTTCAAACTGTTCCCCGATTGCGACGAGGGGGCCATTCCACCCGTTGGCGTCGCTTACGGGTTCAGAACCCTGGTGGACGCCGATCTGATGAACCAATCCGATATCTTCTTCGAATCGGGTGATCACCGGAATTTGATCAAGGTATCCGGTCAGCAGTTCTCAACGCTGCTTGGGGGCGCCGAGCAGGTGCAGATGGGCCTCGATCTTTAACAGGGGTAAATTAACTCCCCACAACCTTGGCCTGATCCACCTCCATGGCCTCGATCGCCTCCGCCATGGTCACCAGGCGCTGGGCACTCTCCACATGGAGGTTCTCTATCAGCATCCCGTCGACGACGGCAACACCCTCTCCCTTCGCCTCCGCCTCCTCATGGGCCCGAATGATTTTTCTGGACCAGTCGACGTCTTTTTCTGAAGGGGTGAAAACACGGTTGGTGGCCTCCACCGTCTTGGGATGAATAAGGGTTTTGCCGTCAAAACCCATTTCCTTGCCCTGCTCGCAGGCATACTCGAATCCGGCATCGTCGTTGAGATCGAGAAAAACACCATCCAGGATCGCGATCTTGGCCGCCCGCGCGGCGAGCAGACAATGCCCAAGGGAAGTGATCATGGGCAATCGTTCGCGGGTATGGGCGCAATCGAGATCCTTGGCCAGGTCCGAGGTCCCCATCACCAGACATTCCATCCTGCTCGAGGCCTCAGCAATCATCTGCGCCCTGAGAATACTTCGCGGCGTTTCCATCATCGCCCAGATGGCCATTGAATCGGGAGCACCATTGGCCACCATGATGTTTTCCAGTTGCCTGATCGCATCGGCGCTCTCCACTTTGGGCAGCAGTATGGCGTTGGCACCGCTGGCCGCAGCGGCTGCCACGTCGGCATATCCCCAGGGTGTAGCCAGTCCGTTGACCCGGATCACCAGCTCACGCAAACCGTATCCCCCGGCCTTTACCGCATCGCACACCTGATGCCGGGCCTTCTCCTTGGCATCCGGGGCAACGGCATCCTCCAGATCGAGTATCAGGCCGTCGGCCGGGATCGTCCTCCCCTTCTCCAGTGCCCTGGCATTGGAACCGGGCATGTAAAGAACGCTTCTGCGTGGCCTTGCAGTGTTCGGCATGATTCGAATCTCCTTGGAAACGGATGAAATGATTTTTTGGACCCGAAGTGTAGAAAATTAGTCATCAGCTGTCTAACCGCCGCCGGAAAAAAATCGTGAATACCTTGCACTTTGACCCTTGTTTTGTCGTTGGCGGGCCTTGGGCTTAGAATCCCTATACTATTGACCCGTGTTCCTGCCTGTCGTCAAGTGACACAGGTACCATCGAGGCCAGGAGAATATCGACCGTGAGTTTCAAAACCATCCCCCACCGCACCCGGCGATTGAATCGAAGCACGCTGGCCGTCCCGGGATCCAAAACCGGTATTTTCGAAAAAGCCGCTGCCGGTGCGGCAGACGTTATTTTTTTCGATCTGGAGGATTCGGTTCCGCCTGACAACAAGGAACAGGCGCGCAAGGACGTCATCGCCGCATTGAATGACCTCAGCTTCCCCGGCAAGAGCGTATCGGTGCGCATCAACGGTCTGGATACCCACTACATGTACCGCGACCTGGTGGATCTTGTGGAACAGGCGGGAGACAAACTGGACCTCATCCTGGTACCCAAGGTGGGCTGTGCCGCCGATATCTATGCCGTGGATATGCTGCTGACTCAGATCGAGCATGCCAGGGGTATACGAAAGCCCATCGGCATCGAGATGCTTATCGAGACCCCGCTGGGCATTCAAAACGCCGATGAAATTGCCGCCGCCTCGCCCCGAAACGAGAGTATGCTCTTCGGCTCAGCCGATTATGCCGCATCATCGGGCATGCAGATCAAGATGATCGGAGGCCCCAATCCCGACTACCAGGTACTGACGGACCCCGATTCGGACGGCACGCGCCAGACCCATTGGGGGGACATGTGGCACTACCCCCTCGCCCGCCTGGTGGCCGCGGCTCGGGCAAACGGGTTGCGGCCTGTCGATGGACCCTTTGCAGACATCAAGGATCCGGACGGCTGGCTGGCCAGTGCGAAACGGGCAAGGACCCTGGGATTCGAGGGCAAGATGGTCATTCACCCCAGCCAGATCGAACCGGCCAACCAGTTGTTCAGACCCTCTGCCCCGGAATTGGATCAGGCGCGGCGTATCCTTGAGGCCATGGAACAGGCTGAAAGCAGGGGTGCAGGCGCCGTGAGCCTGGATGGTAAGATGATCGACATCGCGTCTATCCGGCAGGCGGAGGCTACCGTGCAAAAAGCCGAGCAGGCCGCTGCAAAGGATGCCTGCTGAAACTGAGGATGTCTGTGATATATCCGCGCATGGCTGATGAATGATTTTGAATCGTAGAGGCACAGGGACGCAGAG
>JAHEHQ010000385.1 GCA_024644505.1 Gammaproteobacteria bacterium | reverse complement strand
CACAGGATGCCGGCGGAGTGCCTTTGCACTGCTTGAGGAGTTTGGAGAAGGTGTCGTTGCGCCGCAGGATAACCTGCGGTGTCGCGACATTTGAATAGCTGATACGCGCCGTGGGCGCTTCTACCGTTACCTTTCCCGAAACGAGCTTTTCTTCCTCTTTCCTGACTTCACACTCGAAAACCACCCGGTGGCCGTCCGGGATTTTTTCCAGAACCTTGACCGTGCCGGTAAGCTTGTCGCCGGTGAATATCTCCCCGGAAAACTGAAGCTCCTGACTCACCACTGTCGTGCCCGGTCCCGGCAACCGCCGGTTCAGCATCGCCGACACTATTGCCTCAGCACCCACCGCCTTTGCACGGATACCTGAATTCTCCTGATCTCCAGTCGGCTGCTCCAGGTGAAACGCGTCCACGTCCCCCGAGACCAGAGCCAGCCCCTCGATTTCCGCTTCCGAGATAACACGCGTTACCGTCTCGGACTGGCCGACTTCCATCTCATCGAATGTTACGTTGGTGAATGATTCCATATGCCTTTCCCCGTATACACTGAGGTTTGATCTACGACCGCGGTTCTCTTCAAGCACGGGTCCTGGTGGCACGCCGTGCCCGCTTCTTGACGGGCGCCGGCCCTTTGGGCTTTTCACCCAGAACCTCAAAAATTCGCTCGAGCATTTCAGTCTGCTTCTTCTCCAGACCAGGAAAGTCAGGATCGGAGACCAGCCGCTCCAGGAGGGTCAGATAACGGGTGCGATCGCCTTCGTCGGACAGCAGCGTCGACATTGCCTCGAGCGCGCGTTCGGGCTCGAACTGGACAATCAGATCCTGGCGACCCCTGATCAGGCGCCATTCGTTCCAGGGCATGTCTGGCAGCAGGTCGGCGTTTCTTTCGACAAAACTGTCTTTCAGTTCAATCCGCGACAGCGGGATGGGGACACCCTTACGCTTTACCAGAACGGCCGTGCGGGCAATCGCCGCGTGGTAGCCCCCCTTATCGATATTAAGCAGCGCTTCCATGACCCAGGGCAGATCCCGGGGATCCTCTATGGCGGTAGCCTGCGCTTCCGCCTCACGCTGGTCGGCCATGTGGAAGCTGAAAATGTTTCCGTACACCGCGAAGAACATGGCCTCGCTGGTTGCGTCACGCAGGTCACGGTAGAGATCCAGGGAGGCGCTGACCTCCTCGGACAGCAGTTCACCCGCCTGACGCGCCGGATGGGAATCCGCAACCGGCTGGCGGGCATTTTTCACCATTTCGGCCACCGGTTTCAGCCACCAGAGTGCCGGATTGAGGTCGGAAATCGCCCAGCGCTGCATGCGCATCGGGTGAAAGGGCCGCATGGCTTCTGCAATGCTCTCGTTGGAAAACGCCCTTACCAGGGGGCTCACGAACAGGTCGTACGCCTGCTGGTTAAAACTGGCAATAGCGGAAACCGCCTCAAAGGCCTTCTCATCCTCGCGATGAAAACGGTTCATCTGTTTGACGATATCCTCGAGCTTGTGCTCCTCGAATGATACGTCGTAGCCGGTATGACCGTCCTTCCCCTTGGTCTCATGGATGTCCATGCCCCACAGGCCCGGCGGTAGCGCCTCGATGGTCTTGAGCACCGATACGATCTGTTTGTGTTCCTTGCGTGCGACGCCGCCCGAAACAAAGATGCCCAGGTGCCCGACCTCCTCATGCAACAGGCCGACGATCACCTGCCCCCGTGCCTTGATCTCCTCGGTGCTGCCATAGAGGTCCGCAATCCAGTTGAAGGCCTGTTGGGGCGGTGTGATGTTGTCCCCCATGGAGGCGAACACGATGATGGGTGAACGGATGGATCGCAGGTCGAAGTAGCCGCCCTGGGACTGTTGCACCCCGCCCGCCGCAAGCTTGTTACCCACGAACAGATTCTGAACGATCCACTCCATTTCGGACTGGTTGAGCATGTAGAAACCACCCCACCAGCGTTCAAATTCCAGGAACCGTTCCCGTTCGGTATCCACTTTTGTGAACAGATTGTAGTATTTGTCCCAGAAGGTGTTGGCGGGGTTCAGGTTTTCAAAATTCTGGACCAGATCGGCACCGTCGAATTTCCCGCCGCCGAGATCCGAAGCGAAGGAGGCCCCCCAGGAACCGCCCATCAGCCCCCCGGTGTACCGCATGGGGTTGTCGCCTTCATCATCGCTCCATGCACCTCCCCAGTAGGACATGGGTGCCCCGTTGATAACGATGGGCCCAGTGTCCTCCGGCGCCGACGAGGCCAGCATCATGGCTGCCCAGCCGCCCTGACAATTGCCAACAACGACGGGCGCGGCGCTGTCCGGATGGCGCTCGTGCACCTCGTGGATGAACTTGCGCTCGGCATTACAGACATCCAGCAGCGTCTGGCCCGGTTCGGGCTCGGGGAAAAATATCACGAAGTAGACCGGGTGCCCGTCCTCCAGGGCCACGCCCACCTGGGAGTCGTCTTTGAAACCACCGATGCCCGGCCCGTGACCGGCACGGGGATCGATAATGACATAGGGGCGCCTTTTCGCGTCCACCTTCACACCTTCCGGTGGAATAATGCGCACCAGGGCGTAGTTGACGGGGCGTTTGAACCCACGCCCGTCGGCAACGATCTCATAATCGAAGTGCAGCACCGGGGGCTTGCCCTCCCGCTCGTGCTCGACGAAGACGTTGCCCCGCTCTCTCAGGATGTCCCAGAAGAGGATAGACCGCTGGCTTGCGTCCGTGGCGAACTGCAACCAATCGCCCCAGACTTCCCAGGGACTCTTGACGTGCGATTGGGAATCGTAGTTTTTGATCGCTTCCCGCATTCGGGTGGAGAAGCGCTCCTGGGCCTTTTCAGTGCGCTTGCGGTAGATATTCGAGATCCGGTTGGTAAGTTCAACGCTGTCAACCATTGATAAGATGTTTTCTTTCACGGGGGCCTCCGGACGCCTTGTTGCAATGCACAAATTATACGCCCTGTTAAGGCTCCGGTTATCACGTTTTCATGAAAAATTGACGGACAGCAGGTTTTTCCCTGCCCTTTTGAAAAATCCGGGAAATTCCCGAAAAACGGGGTGCGTTAGCGGTCGAATACAAAAGCTACCGGCAACAACCCGGCCTTGTCCGGCTAGCCTTTAATGGCTGTACTGAGATCCCACATCGGCAGAAAGACACCCAGGGCAAGTATCAGCACCATAACGCCAA
>JAHEHQ010000384.1:677-3180 GCA_024644505.1 Gammaproteobacteria bacterium | reverse complement strand
CATGGCCTACCCGCACCGCCACGGTGGAATGGCGTGTCACCGGACTCAATCCGCGGCCTCTTCCTCTTCCTCGGCTTTTTCGAGATAGTGCAACAGGGAACTGAAACGCAGCTGATCCGGTTTTTCGAATACCGGGTCGTCGTGTCTCGGCTGATTGGCCTCGACCTCCTTCCAGTCCTGTTCGGTGAGCACTTTATCCAGCAGCGGGAAGGCCTCCGCCTCCTCCAGGTTGAGGTGCAGCCGCTGCAGGGCTATGAACTCCCTGCCCTGGGTCTCGAGTTCGGCCCGGGACATGACGCCGTCGTGCAGGATGTTTTCGAGAGACATCCGGAATTTTCTCGTGGCTGCTGTCAGCCTCTGATGCTGCCCGAGCAGCCGCTCCAGCAGATGGGTATTCTCGCCCAGCCTTTTCATACCGGCATGATAGATCAGGTCTTCCAGGGGATGATGCGCCAGATCCGCATAGGTCTCCAGATATTCCAGCAGTTCGATCTTGAGATCGAAATTGGATTCGCGACCGGCAAAAAAATGGTCCAGCTGGCTGGACAGCAGGTTCAAGACCCTGTCCAGATTCTTATGATCCCGGTGCAACCTTTCAAGCAATTCGTGCATTACTCCTCCGATCGGGCCCGCCGCCGCGGTGGATTCCGGCACAAGCGCGCGGACCCGAAGATGTATTTTGGTACTCCGTCACTATCAGATTGACGAAATACTGGATTCGTCGGCTCCGGCTCCCGCAACAGAGCCACGCCAAAACCGCTAATCGACCAGACCCGACAGGAAATCTACCCGGGGAACCGCATCCGGGGACACAAAAACGATAGGACGTCCGCCCTATGATAGAAAATAGACCGCAGGATCGCAAAAAGCTCCGGACAGAAAACCGGGCGCCGCTTTTTTTCAAGCCAGACCGTTTTTCCGAAACAGCCGCCAGATCCAGGCCTGGGCCCGCACCTGACCGGTGAGGACGTAGCTTAGCGCGTTATCGTTCTGAAGTGTCCACTCCATCCGGCTGCGGGCGGACATGCTGCCACAGACCAACAGCCGGTCGTCGCACTTCATCCTGGTGCTCGACGGCGGCAGCGTGACCCGGGAACCTCGCCTCAGATGCAGCAGGGGGATGCAGCTCAGCTGACTGTCCCGGTCGCGGTGATCTCGCAGGAGGTCTTCGAGCTCGATCGCCGCGCCGGCCTCCAGCGCCCTGTTGACCGCCAGCGCCTCTTCGTCGTTGATCGCCACTTCCCAGACCTCCGGCACCCGGTCGTGCACCACGGCAAGCACCCGGCTGATCAGTTCGCAGGCCCACTGGTCATCCTGGTACATTGCCAGGCTCATGAACTCGTACAGCAGCGGGGTACCCAGCAGAACCCGGATCCTGTTGGCAATCACGGAGCTGGGGTGCATCACGATGTCCGCCTTGACGGCATCGAAGATGTCCGTATTGTCCAGGTGATTCTGTCTGGCGATAACGAACAATTCGGGATTGAGTTGCCGGGCCGTCATGATGATGGACAGATTGTTGGCATCGTTGTGGGTGCCGGCCACCAGCCCGGCCACATCCCGTATGCCCGCCTCCTCGAGGGTTACCGCTTCGGTGCCTCGTCCCTTGACAGTGTCCTCCGGCGCATCGGTCGCTTCCGGATGCATCTCGATGACCACCGGTTCTATTTGCTCATCCACGAGCCGGTGGTAGATAGCGCTGCCGAACCGGCCGAATCCGCACACGATCCAGCCTCCTTTCTGCGGTGGGTAAACCGGTTCTCCCAGTTTCTGATGGCGAACACCCGTCAGCCATTCGTGGAGCAGATACAGCCCCGGGTTCTGCAACGCCGTGGCCAGATGGCGCGCAAAGACATCGTAGGGATCGATAATGTGATCGGTACCGAAGGACGCCATGTTGTCCTCGACATCGTGAGAATCGGCGCGGCAGATCACCTTGATCTCCGGGTGCAGCAGCTTTGCGGTAATAGCGATCTTCAGGTTGACCTCGTTGACATTGGTCAAGGCCACGACGCCCTGGCATTTCCGGTGTTCCAGCCCGGCCTCCAGCAGATGGCGGGGCCGGGCCGCATCGACAGGCAGGGCCGGCACATACTGCCGCAGATTCTGAAGCTGCAGCATATTGACCCTTTCGGAATCGATGTCGATCACCACCACGTTCTGATCCCGGTCGGTGAGGGCCTGGACCAGGGCGCTGCCCGTCTCGCCATAACCGCAGACCAGGAAAAAGGGTTCCCGCTGCTTCCTGATGCGACGGGCAAAACGCAGTTCGTTTAACGCATGCTGGAATGTGCGGTCCTGCACCAGCGCCAGGATGTTACCGATCGCATAGACCCAGGCGACAACTGTCAGGTAGACGGAGAACATAACCCAGAGCCGCTGAGCCTCGGAAAACGCGTGGGGAATCTCTCCGAATCCGATGGTGGTGGACATGAAGCTGACGAAATAGAAGGCATGGAAAAAATCCATGTGCCAGATTTCGCCGTCCGCGTGCTGGCCCGGA
>JAHEHQ010000384.1:0-667 GCA_024644505.1 Gammaproteobacteria bacterium | reverse complement strand
GCAACGGCCAGCGCATGCGCCGGAAAATAAGGAAAAAGATGTTATTCATCTAGCGCAAGTGAAAAAGGCCCTGAACCGGCAGACCGGTCAACGGCGCACCATCACCGTCTCGATAACCAGCAGCACCACCGAGACCACGTTGGCGAGCATGGCCCCGCCGGAAAGAGACACGATGCTTGCCATCACCACCGGCGACATCCCGGTGCCGCTCACATGCTCCGCGACGCCCCATACCAGGGCAGCGGCAAAGAGTTGGAGCACGGCAACCAGACTCGTGGCCAGAAGTACCGCGCCCATCTGGGTGCGGTCACCGAACTTCAGGACCGTGGCAATGACGTTCACCACCACCGCGGCGAACAGCTCATAGACATGATGGTGGGCCGGATCATCCAGTTCACCGAGAAAAAAGCCGAAATTGAGGGTCAGGGCCAGGACGATGAAAAAGCCAAAGACTACCTTTTCCGGGTTCATTTTCGTTTCCCCTGTGGATCGGTCCCAGGATTTTTTGGGATAGTTATCTATTGGACGCCGGAAGAATCATACGCCATCCGGGCAGAAAACCTAAACCTAATAAGCCCGTCAGAACGCCTCCGTAAACCGCTTAAGAAAGTTCTCATAATCCCCCGGCTCCAGGCGATTGATCCCGGCGGCCGCCTTGCGTCCACCG
>JAHEHQ010000068.1 GCA_024644505.1 Gammaproteobacteria bacterium | reverse complement strand
CGTCGCCGCCGCCCGCACCCTGTTCGGCATGCTCAAACAGGCCATCCCCGAGGCCCAGGTCAGGCCGGTGCCCTCCCTGGAGATCAGCTACCCCGAGGCCAACCTGATCCCGGACCGTTCCTGGGTGGTGGCGAACGGTCTCACAGAACAGGAAGTGGGGATCTACATCGACGTCCTGATGAACGGGCGCAAGATCGGTGAATACAAGCCGGACGGTGAAAAGGCGATGGACCTGATCGTCAACAGCGGTCATACGGGTGACATCACACCGGAGACCCTTCTCGACAGCGAGATCACCAATGCCTACGGGGAACTCGTACAGCTTCGCGACCTGGTGGATCTGGAGTATGGGCAGGGCATGACCCAGATCGATCATCTGGAACGCAACCGCAACATCCGGCTCCAGGTCACGCCCCCTGACGATGTGCCCCTGCAAACAGCCATGGAGCTGGTCTCCGAGGATCTGGTACCCAAACTGCAGCAACAGGGCGGGCTCGAGGGCGTCAGGATCTCCACCGGCGGCAATGCGGACAAACTCACGGAAACCCGGCTGGCCCTGCAATGGAACTTCGTCCTCGCCGTGGTTATCACCTACCTGCTGATGTCGGCCCTTTTCAGCAGCTACATCTACCCGCTGATCATCTTGTTCTCGGTTCCGCTGGCGGCGGCGGGTGGCTTTATCGGACTGGCGATAACAGACAGGTTCCTGGCTCCTCAACCCTTCGATATCCTGGTTATGCTCGGGTTTATCATCCTGGTGGGTGCAGTGGTGAACAACGCCATCCTGATCGTGCATCAGACCCTGAACAACGTTCGCTACGGAGAAATGGAAGGCATGACCGCCCTCCGCCACTCCGTGAGGACGCGTATTCGCCCCATTTTCATGAGTACGACAACCAGCCTGTTCGGTCTCATGCCCCTGGTCCTTGCCCAGGGGTCCGGAACAGAACTCTACCGGGGCCTTGGCAGCGTCATACTGGGCGGCCTGGCGGTTTCCACCCTGCTGACACTGTTCGTGGTACCTTCCCTTCTGGCTTTTCTGATAGGTTTCGAGAAGCCGCGGGCTGCCAAATGATACCCGCCGAAAAGGGATATTTTCGGGGATATCTCTAGAAAACCGGTTAACTGCCGCTATTGTCCAGGGATCCATAGCTTGAATATGTAACGGCCCATCCGGACGTGATATTCTTTTGCGATTGAATTTTCAACTAAACCGGAGGTGGATATGCCGTACTACGTCTACCGCATCAGCGAGGGCAACAAGCTTCAGCGTCTGGACCAACATGCCAAATACAGGGAGGCACGGGACAGAGTGAGAGAAATCAGAGCCGAACAGGCAAAAGACGACGACGCCCTCGTCCGTCTGATCCATGCCAGCAGCGAGATAGAGGCTGAAAGACTTCTGCTGACCCCCCGTGAGGCGCCTGTCGAGGGTGACGATTAGGTGCTCGATAAAAACTGGAGAAGTGACCTTGGCTGAAAGCCGTTCAAATCAGCAGCAGCGTTACCTCCCTGTCATGCAGGAGTGCAGGGACATGTCCCTGGTCACCCTGGGAAACCTGATAGCGGAGATGTTCGACCACGTGGAGCCCGCCCTTCTGGATTTTATCGATCAGGCGGACACCAATCAGAGTCAGTTCCAGTTTGTGGATGCCATAAGCATCGTGACCACCAACAGAGAACTGGTGGAACAGGTATTCCGGGAAGAGATCTCGAGAGGATTCACCGAGTTTTCCAAACAGCAGCCCATCAGCTATAGCACCGCCCTTCTGGATTCCCAGCGCGAGGAAACCAGTGGACTGGAACTGGTCGACGACAACGATCTCAATCAGCAGCTTTCCCTGAGAAACATGATCGAGAATGTGAACAACGACTGTTTCCAGGAACTCCATGCCCTGCGCCAGCGGCTCTCAATGATCAACGGCGGTAATAAGCTCGAAGAGAAGGACATTCCGGCGGGCCCTGTACACATCGCCTCCGCAATACAGAAGGCAGCCGCGGAATTCGGTTTCGACAGCGGCATCCTGCTCATCATGTACGCGCTGTTCAACAAGTTCGTCATGCGCAAGCTGAGCGGTCTGTATAGTGAATTCAATGAAAAGCTGGTGGAAGCGGGGCTGTTCCCCAATCTCAAATTCGAAGCCCCGAGGAATCCCAACAAGCCCCAGCCACAGCCCCAGGATGAGATAACCGGTGAAGAGGAACCCTGGCTCGCGCAGGGTCAGCCCACCACTGGATACCCGGCGCAGACGCAACCGGATTCCGCAGGTCATCGCAGGGAAGCGGGGCAAAATCAATATGCCCCACCCGGTGAGCAGCAGATGCATGCCGAAGGCACAGGAGGCCTTTCGCTGGGTGAAGAGGTATTCGCGTCGATCAGGGACCTGTTGACCGATCGTCGCCGCCAGGATCCCAGGTATTCGCAGCACCCGGACGTCAACCCCGACGTGCCCAGACGACCGATGGTGGACACCCCCGGACTGGTTACCGCGATCACGGATATCCAGCCGCCGCAGAGTGCCGGATTCCTCCCGGTAGTCGAAAAAGAGAGCGAACGTCCCGCGGTTGTCCCGATCGGCGAAGAACTGCTGTCGAAGGTCAAGGAACAGCTTGCCATTGAAAGGGAACAGTTGTTCAGGGAGGTCGACAGAAACACGATCCCGAGTGCCGACCTGGATACCATTGAACTGGTTGGCATGCTGTTCGAGCACGTGCTCAATGAAGATGAGCTGCCCAATATCGCCAAGGCATTGATAAGCCATCTTCATACGCCCTACCTGAAGGTCGCCATTATCGACCATCATTTCCTCATCGATACCCGGCACGTGGCCCGCAGACTGCTCAACACGATGATGGATGCGGGCAGACAATGGATCGATGAAGATGACCTTCGCAGGGGTATCTATTATCCCATGCAGGAAGCCGTCAATCTCATCCTTTCAGACTTCAGGGACAACATCGAGATATTCCACGTCATCCTGGAACGGCTCAATAAACAGATCAATGATCTGGCGCAGAAATCCAAGGTGGTCGAGGCCCGCGCACAGGAAGCGGCCAAGGGACGGGAACGTCTGGAGAATGCCCGCAATCGCGGCCAGCAGATTATTCTCAAGCAGATCGGCAAACGACGCTTCCCGGTGGCGGTGGAGCGATTTATCAACCGTGCCTGGCTGGACAAGATGATCCTGATGCTGCTGCGGGATCCGAATATCGAGGTGACATCGGAATGGCAGGAGGTTACCAAGGTCATCGATGACGTCATCTGGATCTGTGATTCCCGGGAAAAACCGGAGATGCGGGCGAGCCTGAAAGCCTCTCTGCCGGAGCTAAAGCGGCGCATCGAGGACGGTTTGTCCTCGATGGGAGATTTTCATCAACCGGACCTGCAGGCTCTGTTTGAGCTTTTAACCTCCTTTCTCGATCCTGGTGCGCCGGTGAAAGAGATCCCGCCCGACGATCACAGACCGGAAACACAACCCGAATGGCAGCGCCCGAAAAAGGCCCAGACCGAAAAACCCACCAGGCCGCTATCGGGGCCTGACAAGGAAATGGCGGACCTGCTGAGGAAACTCAAGTTCGGAACCTGGTTCGAGATTGAGGACAAAAAAGGCAGAACGCACCAACTGAAACTTTCGTGGTACAGCCCTGTCACCCGTAACTACATGTTCGTTGACAGATCAGGGGTTCAGGCGCTGGTGACTCCCCTGGATATCCTGGCACGGCAACTTTCCAGGGGCAAAGCGAAAATCATGGAACGGTCTGAACTGCCGTTCGTTGACCGCACGCTCGATACTGTACTTAACCTTCTGAAAAAACCCTTTGGTAAATAACCATGCAGGAATTGAGATCATCACCCAGAATACGGATAGACGAGAACATCGAGCTCATCGATATCAACATGGAGCAATCACTGGGTAAACTGATCAATATCTCCGCCGGCGGCTTCATGTTGCTTGCCAGCAGCGACATTCCGACGAATCAACTTTTTCAGCTTCGCCTCAGTCTGCCGGAAGAGGATAGCGTCGAATTCGGTGCCGAGTGTCTCTGGGCCCAGGAGACTTCGGATGAGGGGCACTTCTGGGTGGGCTTTCAGATCATCGATATCTCCGAACAGGCTACCGCCCGGATCGAGAGCCTGATTGCCGCTGTTTGAAACCTAGCGAACCGCCATGTAGGAACCGCTCAGTCGATTCTGCTGGTAGAACTTAATCACTTTCCTTACGTAGTTCTGTGTTTCCGGAAACGGGGGCACCTGATTGCCGTACTTCTTCACCGCATTCTCACCTGCGTTGTAGGCAGCCAGTGTGAGCATGAGATCATAATCGTACATCTCCAGAAGATCTCTCAGATACAACGCACCCCCCATCAGGTTCTGCTCGGGATCGAGGCTGTCACTCACCTTGTAGCGGCTGGCCGTGGCCGGCATAAGCTGCATGAGGCCCTCGGCACCCTTGGGAGAACGGGCCTTGGGGTCATAGGCCGACTCAGCGCGAACCACCGCATGAAGCAGCTCTGGTCTTATCCGGGTGTTTTTCGCCACACTCTTTATCATGTGGGCAAATCTTGCCTGGTTGTGCTTCATGGCACCGGCATCAAACCGCGAGACGGGGCCGAATCGGGCATCGCCTCCCGAACGCCACAACAGGCGGAAGCCCGATCCCTTTTTCATGGGCTTATCGGTGAAATGGATATTTCCCGACCGGTCTTTGTACTTGAATATCTCGGCCGCCGCCGGCAAGCCGGTCAACAGCAGGATCACGGTCATCAGGCTGACAATCAGGGGGTTCATTGCAGGCGCATTTGCCATCAATCTTCTTAATCTGTTCGGGAACATATCAAATTATCGGCTCGCACGCGTCAAACTTCAGCCCCGAAAAGGGTCTATCGCCCACAGCACTTTTTGTACTTCTTCCCGCTGCCGCAGGGACAGGGTTCGTTCCTGCCTATCTTAGGCGTCTGGTGTACCTCGGTCTTGGGAAGCACCATCTTTCCATCACTAAAGTACCAGATACCCTTTTCTTTTTTGAATTCACTTTTTTCATGGTGCCGGTGGGTTACCCCCTTATCCTTGAAAGTGGCGATGAACTCCACCACCCCTTCATCATCCTCTTCACCGCCGGCCTCTGTGGAAACTATCTCCAGCCCCAGCCAGTCGGAATTCTCGGCCCAGCGTCTGGTCGCCTGGGCATCATGATCTTGCCGGGAGGCCGGGTGAAGGCTTTCGGTCAGAAACTGGAATTGCTTTTCCGCAAACGCACTGTAACGCGCCCGCATGAGGGCCTCAGCCGTCTCGGCAAGGCGCTCACCGGATAGCAATGGGGCACAGCAGGCGCCATATTCCATTCCAGATCCACAGGGGCAAGATGACATTCCCGGATATCCCTTATGTTCAACCAAACAGATATGGGGGTGATTTTGGCATAAAAGCCGTTTGAGGGCGATGGAGAGAAATTGTGGATGGCCCGACGACACCCGTGCGGAACAATAGACAGTTATAGGGGCGGTTGATATATTTGGATCCGGTACAACTTAACAAGCTGATTGAAGGACGGGAAAAATGGCAACCTACGAGTGCAAAGTTTGTGGAATGAGTGTTAATGCGACTTGCGGGAAGTGTGATGCGCCCCTTGAGAACGGCACCCTGAAACTGGAAGACGGACATGAAGTACAGATCTCCGAGTGCCCCAATGGCCATGGGAAGATCAAGTCTCCGCAGTGCTGCGGACAGGACATGACCTGCACTGTCTAGCGGAATTGCTACCGGAAACCATAGCGGATTTCGAATCGCTTGGCTGAGGTGGATCAAGCCGGTTACCGGATGCGTAATCGGCTTTTTAGTACTTAGGGCTCGCGAAATGATAGGTCCATGAATTTGGGGCGTCGAGGCGCCCGCCTGGCAAGACGCGGAAACGCAGGAATATTCATTATCTTTCAAGTTTTCGCAACGCAGCCAGGCGGGATGGATCGGCGTCCCAAAACAGGGAGTTATTATTTCGCGAGCCCTTAGTGGATGGAGGCGAAAATGATAAAGGAAGGAGACAGGATTCCGTCGGTGGATATCACCGTAGTAACGCCCGATGACCGGATAACCCTGAGCGCAGACCAGCTGTTCAGCGGAAAGAAGGTTTTGCTTTTTGGTGTGCCGGGTGCATTTACGCCGACCTGCTCTGCAAGCCATCTTCCCGGCTTTGTCGCGCTGGCTGATAAGATCAAGGCCCGGGGGATCGACATGATCGCCTGCGTTTCCATCAATGACGTATTCGTGATGCGTGCCTGGGGTGAACAGCAGAACGCCGAGGCTATTACCCTGCTCGCGGATCTGGGCGGGGTCTTTACCGACGCCCTCGGCCTGGGGGAGCCAAGACCCGATCTCGGGGGCATACGATCACAACGTTATGCGATGATCATCGAAGAAGGTGTTGTAACCAAGCTGAACGTGGAGATACCCAAGGAGTTCAAGGTCAGTGACGCCGAAACCATGCTTGGCGCTCTTTCCTGATGTCCCGGCAGATCAATCCCGTCAAAGACCCAGTTCCTTCCAGCGCTTTTCAATGCGCTTGAGGGAGACCGGATAGGCGGTGCCCAGCTCCTGGGCAAACAGGGATACCCGCAGTTCCTCGAAGCGCCAGCGCAACTCCTCGATCCTTTCGTCCATCCTGCCTGCGGTTCTGCATTTCTCGTCCCATTCCAGCCACCGGCTGTAGAGTGGATAAAGCTCCTGCGTCAGCTGCCGGTCCCGCGAGGCCGCATGAGCCAGCTTTTCCAATCGCATCATCAAGGCTTTCAGGTAACGGGGAACATGCCGCAGCTGGGGATAAGGGGTGCAACCGAGAAAACCCTGGTAAACCAGGCGATCCAGCTGTTGGGAAATATCTGACACTGATTCCTTCCAGTTGGCCTGGGTTATGCCTGACAGCAGCTTGCGCACCTCCTGGTAGCCATTCAGCACATCCCGGACCAGGCCCACTGCTTCCGTTGCCTGGTCCAGCAACCTCCCTTTACGTTCACGGATGCGCTGCTCAAAGGCCCCGGCATCCCTTACCGGGGGCATACCCTCGATGAAAGTGAGATCGAGAATCAGGACGACCAGTTGGTCTTCCAGGTCCGGGCCTGTCTCGTCCCCCAGGCCGGCAGGTGCAGCCGCTGCCTTGCTGTACTGCAGACGCATCGGTTCCAGTCCGGTAAAATTGCGGCGCAGATATCGTATGTCTTTGGACATCGACAGCATGAACAGGCGCCGCAAACCCGCCCGGTGGGCCCGCCGGGCATTCTCCTTCGAGTCCAGCACCCTGAGTGCCACAGAATCCTTTTTATCGACCAACGCCGGGTAGCCTTTCAGATCGATCCCGCCGCGTCTGATCTCTATGGATTCGGGCAGCTGCCCGAAATCCCAACGGGTGATGCCCTCACGATCGAAGCCGGTATCCGTATGCTTCCGATAGCCTTTGTCGCCCTGCCCTCCGAGACGTTTTTTCAGGCCGGCCAGATCCCGGGAGGCATCCAGGCGCCGCCCTTTCTCGTCAACGACCAGATAATGCATCTTCAGGTAATCGGGCAGCGACGCCTCCTGCCAGGCATCCTCCGGGACGTGGACACCTGTCATCTCCTTGAGCCGCTCACCCAGGGCCCGGATCAGGGGTGTATCCGACGGCTGCATCGATCGCAGGCAGGCATCCGCCATTTCCGGAATCGGGACAAAGGCCCTGCGCAGCTGCTTGGGCAGTGATCGCAGCAGTGCCACGATACGCTCACGCAGCAGTCCCGGGACCAGCCACTCACAGCGAGCGGCGGAAACCTGGTTTAGCATGGGCAGCGGAATCTTCAGGGTCACGCCGTCTGCACCATGGCCGGGCTCGAAGCGGTAAACCAGGGGAAGCGGGGTGCCGTTGACTTCCATCCGGTCCGGAAACTGTCCGTCCGAAACGGCCTCGAGCCTTTCACGAATCAGGTCATCCAGGCGCACGTGAAGCAGTTTGGGATGAGTTTTCGTTTCAGCCCGCAGCCACTGGTCGAATTGGGGGGTGCTGTAGATCCCTTCGGGTATGCGCCGGTCGTAATACTCGTAAATCACTTCCTCATCCACCAGAAGATCCCGACGCCGGGATTTGTGCTCGAGGTGCTCGACGTATTCGATCAGTTCCCGGTTGTGGCGCCAGAAAGGTGCCCGGGTCTTGAAATCCCCGTCCACCAGGGCGGAGCGGATGAAAATCTCCCGGGACACCTCGGGATCGATGGGGCCGTAGTTGACCTTGCGTCTGGGTATCAGCGTCAGGCCGAACAGATTGATCCTCACATAGGCTGCCACCTGTCCGCGGTCCCGCTCCCAGTGCGGCTCGGAGTAACCCTTTTTCACCAGATGCCCCGCGGCCTTCTCGATCCATTCGGGCTTTATGGTCGCTACGGTACGTGCATAGAGCCTGCTGGTCTCCACCAGCTCCGCCGCCATTGCCCACTTGGGCTGCTTCCTGAAAAGCCCCGAACCCGGAAACACCATGAAGCGGCTGCCACGCGCCCCCTGATACTCCCGATCCCTGCCGCTGGCGCGAAAACCGATATTGCTGAGCAGACCGCTCAGTACCGCCTTGTGGATCTCTTCGTAACCCGCCTCTGCCTGGTTCTCCCTGTAACCCATCTCGTGCATCTGTCCACGCAGCTGATGATGGATGTCCTGCCACTCCTGAACCCGCATCCAGGAGAGATAGCTGTCACGGCACAGGCGCTGAAACTTGCGACGGCTGAGATGCCGGCGCTGTTCCATGAGAAAACGCCAGAGTTTCAGATGGCTGATGAAATCCGACTCCTCATCCCTGAAAAACTGATGGGCCTCGTCTGCCGCCTGCTGCTTTTCCAGGGGTCGCTCCCTGGGATCCTGGATACTCAATGCCGCGGCGATAATCAACACCTCTTCGAGACAGTGGCTGTGTGCGGCCTCCATCAGCATGCGTCCGATCCTGGGATCCACCGGCAGCCTTGCCAGCTGCCGGCCCAAGCGTGTGACACGGCGATCGCCGCCAATGGCGCCGATCTCCTCCAGAACCCGGTAGCCGTCCTTGATCAGGCGCTTGTCGGGCGGATCGATAAAGGGGAAGGTTTCGATCTCCCCGAAACCCAGTATCTTCATCTGCAGGATGACCGATGCGAGGTTGGTGCGCTGTATCTCGGGCTCGGTGTAGTCCTGACGGGACAGAAAATCCTCTTCGCTGTAAAGCCGTATGCAGATCCCCTCGGCCACACGTCCGCACCGGCCCTTTCGCTGATTGGCGCTGGCCTGGGAGACGGGCTCGACAGGCAGGCGCTGCACCTTGCTGCGGTGGCTGTACCGGCTGATTCGGGCAAAGCCGGGATCGATAACATAATGGATGCCCGGCACGGTCAGCGAAGTCTCGGCCACATTGGTGGAGAGTATGATCCGGCGATTGCCGCTGGGGTGAAATATGCGGGCCTGTTCCGCACGCCCGAGCCGGGCGTACAGGGGCAGGATTTCAGTGAGATGGAGCTTGTGCTTCCGCAGATGTTCGGCGGTTTCCCGTATCTCCCGTTCGCCGCTGAGAAAAACCAGGATATCCCCCCGACCCGTGCGTGACAGTTCGTCGACCGCATCCAGTATGGCCTCCTGCAGCGGCTCGTCCCGCTCGCCGCCCCCCTCCTCCCCCGGTGGACGGTAATGCACTTCCACCGGATAGGTGCGGCCGGATACGTTGATGACGGGGGCGTCGTCAAAATGGCGGCTGAATCGCCCGGGGTCGATGGTGGCCGACGTGATGATCAGTTTCAGATCCGGACGGCGGGGCAGTATGTTTTTCAGGTATCCGAGTAGAAAATCGATATTGAGGCTGCGTTCGTGGGCCTCGTCGATGATAAGGGTGTCGTAGTTGAGGAGCAGGCGATCCTGCTGCACTTCCGCCAGCAGCATCCCGTCCGTCATCAGCTTGACATGGGTCTCCGGGCTTACGCGGTCGTGAAATCTGACTTTGTACCCGACGCTGGTCCCCAGTTCCCGCCCGAGTTCCTCGGAAATACGGGATGCCAGGCTGCGGGCCGCAATACGGCGCGGCTGGGTATGGCCGATCCTGCCAAATACCCCGCGACCCAGTGCCAGGCAGACCTTCGGCAGTTGCGTGGACTTACCGGAGCCGGTCTCGCCGCAAAGAATAATGACCTGATGGGCCTCGATAAGTCCGGCGATCTCTTCCCAGTGTTCACTGATCGGGAGTTCGGCGGGGAAAGCGGGGGTGGGAAGCAGCGAACGCCGCCTGTCGGCAAGGGCGCGGGAAGACCCGATACGCTC
>JAHEHQ010000067.1 GCA_024644505.1 Gammaproteobacteria bacterium | reverse complement strand
AGATCCCCGCGGCTGACCGTGATGCTCTCCGGTGCCTTGCCTGTCGCCTTGGTGTCTGTCATTGATCGCTCCGGTTCAATCGCTGTTGATGTAGGTAAGCCATTCGGGATGTTCCGCCCTGCGGCCCGCTACCTGATCGAAATAGAGGCTCTGCAGCTGCTCGGTGATCGGGCCGCGCCCACCTCCGCCTATGGTCCGGTTGTCCACTTCCCGGATCGGCGTGACCTCGGCCGCAGAGCCGGTAAAAAATGCTTCGTCCGCAATGTAGACCTCGTCCCGGGTGATGCGCTTCTCCACCGTCGGGATACCCAGCTCCTCCGCGAATGTCATCACCGTCTGGCGCGTGATGCCGTCCAGGGCGGATGTCAGATCCGGGGAGAAGATCACGCCGTCGCGCACGATGAACAGGTTCTCACCCGAGCCCTCCATGACATAGCCTTCGGTATCCAGGAGCAGCGCTTCGTCGTAACCGTCGTGCAGCGCCTCCTGCAGCGCCATCATGGAGTTCATGTAGTTGCCGTTGGCTTTTGCCCGGCACATGGTGACGTTGACATGGTGGCGGTTGAAGGAGGATACCCGGACGCGGATACCGTTCTTGAGGTTATCCTCCCCCAGGTAGGCCCCCCACTCCCAGGCGGCGATCATCACGTGCACCTTGAGGTTGTCCGCCCGCAGCCCCATGCCCTCGGAACCATAGAAACACATGGGCCGCAGATAGGCCGAGTCCAATCCGTTCTCCCGCACCGCATCTTTCTGCGCCTGATTCAAGGTATCGCGATCGTAGGGAATCTTCATCCCGAGAACGTGGGCGGAGCGGAAAAGCCGGTTGGTGTGGTCTTCCAGACGGAAGATGGCCGGTCCACGGTCGGTGGCATAGGCGCGCACCCCCTCGAAGACCCCCATGCCATAGTGCAGGGTATGGGTCAGTACATGCACCTTGGCCTCGCGCCAGGGCACCATCTCCCCGTCAAGCCATATCCACCCGTCACGATCCGCAAATGTCGTCATGATTATTCTTCTCCAACATCACCCTATGACTGCAACTGCCACACCCGCTGTCACCCGGAAGCAGGCGCCTTATTCCTCTCCGCACATCATTGACCGCCAGAGATCGCTCACCAGCTGCCTTTCCGAAACCAGTTTGGTGTCGGCCACCGTGGCGGGCAGGTTCCCCAGCGAATTTCGATGGATGACCGCCCTGAGGTTCCGATAGGCATCGGCAAGACGATCTGCAGTCTCGCCATCCAGAATGTCGTGTCTGGCCAGCCCCTCGAGCAGACGTATGTTGTCCGTCCAGTCCAGCAGGTCCGGGTGCCTGGAAGCCCAGCGAAGGACTAAGTATTGAACCATAAATTCTATATCCGCGATACCGCCTCGGCCCTGCTTGAGATCGATGTTTCCGGCACCGCTCTTGTCCAGTGAGGTGCGCATCTTCTCCCGCATCTGTCGGACCTCGTCACGCAGCCTGACCGGATCCCGCTCCCGGGATAGCACCTCCAGCCGCACCTGTTTGAAACGCGCCCCCACCTCGCTGTCCCCGGCTATCGGCCTGGCCCTGAGCAGCGCCTGGTGTTCCCAGGTCCAGGCACTCTCTTTCTGGTAGGCCTCGAAAGTGTCCAGAGAACTGACCAGCATTCCCGAATTGCCGTTGGGCCGCAGGCGCAGATCCGTCTCAAAGAGTTGCCCGGAGGGGGTTCGGGTGGTAAGGATGTGAATCATGCGCCGACCCAGCCGGGCGTAGAAGAGATCGTTGGACACCCTGGAGGAGCCATCGGTCTCGGCATAGTCATCCTGTCCGCCACGCAGGAACACCAGATCCAGGTCGGATCCATACCCCAGCTCGATACCACCAAGCTTGCCATAGCCGATGATGGCGAATCCCTTGTCCGGAGGGGATACGCCGCCGGGGAGGCCATAGCGCTGGGTGAGCTCCCGCCAGGCCAGCTCCAGGACACTGCACAGGACGGATTCGGCGATCTCGGTCAGGTAGTCGCTGACTTTCATCAGGGGGATGGCGCCCGTAATATCCGCCGCGGCCACACGCAGCTTGTTGCTCCGCGAGAATTGACGCAGGCGCTCCATCTGCTGCTCCAGGTCGTCCGGTCCCACCGCGGACAGCAGGGTGTTCAGCTCCGTGTCCAGTTCAGCCCGTCGCAGTGGGGAATAGAGCCGCCTCGGATCCAGCAGTTCGTCGAGCAACACCGGATAGCGCGTAAGCCTTTCGGCAATCCAGCGGCTGTTGCAGGTCAGGCTGACGAGCTGGGACAGCACAGCTGGGTTCTCCACCAGCAGCGCAAGGTAGGCGGTCCTCATGGCAATGGCCTCCAGAAGCCTCAGCAGGCGTTTCAGCGTGAGGTCCGGATCGTCCGCTTCGAGCACTGCCTCAAGCAGTAAAGGCATCAGTTGATCAAGCTTCTCCCCGCCTTTGGTCCCAAGCCTCCTGCAGGCATGAGAGCCGCGAAACCCCTCCAGCCTTGCCAGGATTTCCCCGCCATCGGCAAAGCCCGCATCGTCCAACAGCTTAACCGCGGCTTCACCTTCCAGACGCTCTTCCCATAACGCCAGCAAGGGACGCTCAGCGGGTTCGTTTTCGGTCTGGGGGGCCGCAAAAAGTTTGTCGAAGTGGTCCTGCACCCGGAGCCGGTGGGCGTCCAGGGCAGTGAAGAAAGGGTCCCAGTCCTGATAGCCCATGGACCGGGCGAGGCGCAGCCGCCCCCGCTCATCTTCCGGCAGCAGGTGGGTTTGCTGGTCCTTCCATGCCTGGAGACGATTTTCGACCAGCCGGAGAAACTCATAGGCGGCCGTGAGTTCCCGGATAATATCCTCCGGCAGCAGCCCTTTTGCCCCGAGCAACCCCAGGACCGGCAGGATGGGCCGGACCTGCAGATCCGGGTCCCGCCCTCCCCGGATCAGCTGAAAGGCCTGGCCGAGAAATTCTATTTCACGAATACCGCCCGGTCCCAGTTTGATGTTGTCTGTCATGCCCTTGCGCAGCAGTTCGCGGCTGATGAGGCGCTTCATATCGCGTATGGACTCTATCGCCCCGAAATCCAGATAACGCCGGAATACGAACGGCCGAAGCATGGCCTGCAGCTGTGCGGCCGAATCCGGATCCCCGGCGACCACTCGCGCCTTGATCATGGCATAACGTTCCCATTCCCGTGCCTGGGACTGGTAGTAGTAATCCATGGCCTCGAAAGACATGGCCAGAGGCCCGGACTCACCGAACGGACGCAGCCGCACGTCCACCCTGAAAACAAACCCGTCCACAGTCGGGGTGTTAAGCGCCTTGATCAACTGCTGGCAAAGGCGAATGAAAAACTGCTCATTGGACACGGGTCTCCGGCCGTCCGTCTCACCCTGGCTGTGATAGGCGAAGATCAGGTCGATATCGGATGAAAGATTGAGTTCCCTGGCCCCGAGTTTGCCCATACCGAGCACCACCAGCTTCTGCTCCACACCCTCCCCGTCCCTCGGTGTTCCCTGACGTGCAACAGCCCACCCGTAAAGCAGGTCAACAGACTGAGTCACACAGGCGTCTGCCAGATCGGAGAGATCCCCCATGGTCTCAGCCAGGGGCGCCTTACCTGCCAGGTCGCGCCAGATGATGCGTACCATCTCCCTCCGGCGAAACCGGCGCAGTGCGCTATGAAGCCCTGCCTCGTCTTGTACACTCCCGAGCTCGGCGGCCAGCCTGGATAACGTCTCTCCCTCATCCAGGGGTCTGGCGAGATCGCCGCTTTCGACCAGGGTTGGTAACAGGTCCGGGCTGCGCAGACAGCTCTGGACAACATAATCGCTTGCCTCCCAGACCTTGTGCAATTCCGCCAGAAAACCCTCTCCCGGGGCAAAGCGGATACCCTGACCGGCAGCCTTGGCACACCAGTTTTCCCAGTTCCCTGTGTTCTCTTGACCAAGCACTTCTATCAATTCCATGGGGTCCCGTCACCGTTCTGTTTTTTCAGCCTGGAGTGTAACCCATTGATACCGCAGCTTCGTACGGATCGCACAAAAAAAGCCCCGCAGAGCGGGGCTTTTTTCACTGAGGGCTTGCGACCCTGAGAGGCACCTTTACATCATGCCACCCATGCCACCCATGCCGCCCATGCCGCCCATGTCACCCATGCCGCCACCGGCTGGAGCATCATCCTTTGGCTCTTCGGCAACCATTGCCTCGGTGGTGATCATCAGACCGGCCACGGAGGCAGCGTTCTGAAGCGCGTGACGCGTCACCTTGGTGGGATCCAGGATACCCATTGCGACCATGTCACCGTATTCGCCATTTGCGGCATTAAAACCGAAATTGCCCTTGCCCTCTTTGACCTTGTTCACGACCACGGAGGCCTCGCCACCGGCATTGCTTACGATCTGGCGCATCGGTTCTTCCATGGAGCGGGCGGCAATACTGATGCCGACATCCTGGTCGTGGTTGTCGCCTTTCAGACCCTCCAGGGCGGGCAGGGTGCGGACCAGGGCTACGCCGCCACCGGGAACGATACCCTCTTCCACCGCCGCACGGGTAGCGTGCAGAGCGTCTTCAACACGGGCCTTCTTCTCCTTCATCTCGACCTCGGTGGCCGCACCGACCTTGATGACGGCCACGCCGCCTGCCAGCTTGGCCACCCGTTCCTGCAGCTTCTCACGGTCGTAGTCGGAGGAGGTCTCCTCGATCTGGGCGCGGATCTGCTCGACCCGGGCCTTGATGTCGTTCTCAACGCCGGCACCGTCGATGATGGTGGTCTCTTCCTTGGTGATCTGGATCTTCTTGGCGGTACCCATATCGTTCAGGGTTGCCTTCTCCAGGGTCAGCCCGACCTCTTCCGAGATCACGGTTCCGCCGGTGAGAATGGCAATATCCTGGAGCATGGCCTTGCGACGGTCACCGAAGCCGGGAGCCTTGACCGCACAGACCTTGACGATGCCGCGGATGGTGTTGACCACCAGGGTCGCCAGGGCCTCGCCTTCCACATCTTCTGCGATAACCAGCAAAGGCTTGCCCGCCTTGGCCACACCCTCCAGTACCGGGAGCAGGTCGCGGATATTCGAAACCTTCTTGTCGTGCAGCAGGATGTAGGGCTCTTCCAGATCCGCGGACATGCTCTGCTGGTTGTTGACGAAATAGGGGGAGAGATAGCCGCGGTCGAACTGCATGCCTTCCACCACGTCCAGTTCGTTGTCCAGGGCGGAACCCTCTTCCACGGTGATGACCCCTTCCTTGCCCACCTTCTGCATCGCCTGGGCGATGATGTCGCCGATATTGGTGTCGGAATTGGCAGAGATGGTCCCGACCTGGGCGATCTCCTTGTCATCCGTGCAGGGCTTGGAAATTTCCTGCATGGTCGTGACGACGGTATCCACCGCCTTGTCGATGCCGCGCTTGAGATCCATCGGGTTCATACCGGCGGCAACCGCCTTGAGGCCTTCACGCACCATGGCCTGTGCCAGCACGGTGGCGGTGGTGGTGCCGTCGCCGGCGATATCGGAGGTGTGGGAAGCCACTTCCTTCACCATCTGGGCACCCATGTTCTCGTACTTGTCGGAGAGTTCTATCTCCTTGGCAACGGAAACGCCGTCCTTGGTGATGGTGGGCGCGCCAAAGCTTTTCTCCAGCACCACGTTACGGCCCTTGGGGCCCAGGGTCACTTTGACCGCATTGGCGAGCACGTTGACCCCCGCGAGCATCTTGTGGCGGGCATCATCTCCAAATTTCACTTCTTTTGACATTGGTTTTTCCTCGATTCAATTCTCTTTAAGGTTGGGGTGTGGGCAGGCGGCGCTGACTTCGCGGCTCAGCCTTCGATCACACCCATGATGTCGTCTTCACGCATCACCAGCAGATCTACATCATCGATCTTGACCTCGGTACCGGAATACTTGCCGAAGAGCACCTTGTCACCGACCTTGACGTCCAGCGGGCGGGATTCCCCACTGTCCAGGACCTTGCCGTTACCGACTGCGACCACTTCACCCTGCACCGGCTTTTCCGTTGCGCTATCGGGGAGGACGATGCCTCCGGCACTGGTACGCTCCTCTTCCATACGTCGAATGACCACACGGTCTTGCAGCGGACGAATATTCATCTACTGGTTTCTCCTGCAATTTGGATAATTGAAAATTCTGTGTTTCGGGTTTAGTCAGGACAGGCATTTATTAGCACTCATCCGGATTGAGTGCTAATGATAGGGGCGAATTTTAAGTAGTCAAGAGAGGAGGGCCAAAAAAAGCGTAAACAATGGGGAACAGGCAGGAATTCCCCCAGGATTGTAACCTGTGACAAGCGTGGCGAAACACGGGGCCGAGGGCCGCCAAAGGGTGTGATGACCCGGCCTATGTGTCAAGTCATGTATTTGCTTGTGCTTCCAAGTGCCCTGAATCCGTAACGTCGCTCAGCGCTCGAATCACCCTGTCTTCCCGTTGGCCCTCGGCCCTAGGCCCTCTCCAAATGATCATCGTAACGCTCCATCAGATAACAGAGACAATCCTGACGAACGACCCGGTGATCCTTGCTCAACATGGAGGGCATGACGGGAACTTTGAGCAGGAGTTGGTCATCCTCCGCGATAAAATAGCGTGCTGTGACATCCTTTCCGTTTTCGTCACACACGGTCAGGCCGACGCCGTTACCCGGTTTTATGCGCCCGATTGAGGTGCCGCGGGGCAGTTCCCGGAAATTCAGGTAGTCCAGATCCTCGGCGAACTGCAGATCGACCCCGGGTTCACCGAAACTGAAGCTGAGTTCATCCGGCACCTTCACGATGGCAACCGTATGGAACAGATCGATATCGTGGTGTGCCACAGGGTGTTCCGGATGCGCTGCCAGACGCAGGCATGAATCCAGGTACTCCGCCGCGTGCTCGACACCATAGGACTGCCCCGGCTTGCCGCACTCCAGGGTGACGGACGGGCAGATCTTCGCCATCGCTATGGACTGCACGCCACAGGGCCTGAGGAAATAGACCACGGTGCGGCTGAACATGGTCGCCAGATGCAGAAACCGGTGATCGATGACATTGACACAGGCGTAATGGGGATTCAGTCCGGTGGTGTTGTGGACATCGATGCTGGCGAATACGCCGCGCCTCTGCATGATTTCCATCACATGGCGCATCATCTCGTGTTCCGGGGTGCCACCGGACTCGCAGCCCGGCCAGATACGGTTGTAATCCGGCTGATCATCCAGCCTGCGCAATCCCTGCTCGGCGGCAAAGACGTTGCTGATGAACAGACTCAGCCCACGGGGCAGTTCCCCGACAGAATCGCCCACCAGATAGCGGCGCAAAAGCGCCCGGATCGCCTCCCAGCCCGTGGTCTCGTTGCCATGCATGAGCACAGTGACGAACAACGCCGGTTCCCGGCGTCCGAAAAGGTGGATCAAGGTGGGGCCCGGAAGCTTCGAAATGAGCTGGGCCGCATCGAGATCCAGCAATCCGGGCGGTAAGTGATCGAGTTCCTGCAGCATTGAAGACAACATGGGTATGAATGATTACTCCTGGATTATACAGTCCATTCATGTACCGGGTGACCGGATTCCTGATTGGCCAGGTAGGCCTCGGTCAACCCGGCCATGTCGGGGCCGTGGCGCTGTACCCACGACCGTTGCCAGACCGCGCCGTTCTGGCGATTGTTGAGGCGCCCCAGGATGATGCCCAGCCAATGGGCGATTTCGTGCCGATCGATACCCAGGGACTCCAGCCCCGATCGGGCCAGGGGCAGGAGCCTGTCCCGGCACAGATCCCGGACGCTTCCGGCATCCCCTCCAAACCACCGGATTTCGGCATACAGGCCCCGCCGGGCAGCCCGGTAGAAATTGTCCTTTGCCCGGTTGAACGGCAGCTGCCGCTCCGGTGGGTCGGACCAGCCGGCGAGGGCACACGCCGCCCCATAAAAGAACGCGGCATTGGCAATGGAATCGAGCACCGTCGGGCCTGCGGGTATTACCCGGTGTTCGATCCGAATATGGGGTAAGCCTTGCACGTCAAAGCCGATCAGTGGTCGGTTCCAGCGCCAGATGGTGCCATTGTGGAGCCGCAGATGGGCCAGCCTGTCCTCCGGTTCGTCCATCAACTGGGGCAGCAGCACCGGGTAGCGCTGAAGGTTGGCGCGAAAGCAGTCGAAGATGGAATCGATATAGCCGATGCCCAATGTCACCCGCTTGGTCATTTCCGTGTCACCCACCCGGATCGCCTGCTCGAACAGGGGTATGCGCGTCTCCTCCCACAACTCCGAGCCGAACAGATAGGGGGAGTTGGCGCTGAGCGCCACCATCGGGGCCGAGAGGATCTTGGCGGCGTTGTAGAACCGCCCCGCCTTTCCGGGATCAACCTTGAGATGCACCTGAAAGGAGGTGGTGGCCGACTCCAGCATCACGTTTTCATGCCTGAAGCTGAGACGGTCGCGTCCGGCGATGTCCATCTGCAGGGGGGCGCCGCCGCGCAGGCGCGCCAGCTGCTCATCCAGCGCCCGGTAGCGCTGCATGTGGGACATGTTCGCCGTGTTGAGCTCCTGCTCGGTCACTGTGGGCAGGATACCGGTCATCACCAACCTTGCGCCAAAAGCAGCGGCCGCATGATTGCACCGGTCCCAGGTTGCCAGCAGTTCATCCGATAGCCGGGACAATGCCGTGCCCCGCAGCGGCTGCGGGCTCCCGTTCAACTCCAGGTTGAAGCGGGCAAGTTCAGGCACCACAAGGGGGTCCCGGAGTTGGTCCAGCAGTGCCTGATTGACGGGCATAGGCCGGGCCTTCCCGTCTATCAACCAGGCCTCCAGCTCAAAACCGCCGACATGGCCGCCTTCGGGGAACACGCCGTCCCGAAGCCATTGCTCAAGCAGGTTTGTCTCGCTTTTCAGGCGTTCAGAAAAGGCCTCGAAATCCCCTGAGCTGAAATGGCTGTCCGCGATCTCCTGTCCCATTCCGTTCCTCTCCCGTCTTGGTCAGGCTCCTGAACTCATGTTGACGGGGTCAGCATATCATCCAATTCTTTTAGCCGCAGTGGTGTACCCAGATCGATCCATTTGCCGTGGAACCGCTCTCCGCTCACCTTGCCATCGGCGGCAGCTGTGCGCAGCAGGGGTGCCAAAGGGAAGGCGCCCCCCTCGCAATCGTCGAAGAGCTCGGCCCGATACACACCTATTCCGCTGAAGGTCAACCGGGCACCCGGATCGCTGGATATGCTGCCGTTTTGCAGCGAGAAATCCCCTTCCCGATTATGGGCCGGGTTGTCCACCAGTATGAGATGGGCCAGTTTTCCGGCGGGGCAGCCGATCCGGGCAAAATCGTAGTCTGTCCAGACATCGCCGTTGATTACGAGAAAAGGCCCTTCGCCCAGCAGTCCCAGGGCGTTGTGAATACCCCCTCCCGTCTCCAGGGCGGTGCCGGGCTCCGGTGAGTATTGAATCGAAACCCCCCATCGTCCGCCATCCCCCAGCTGCTTTTCAATATCCGCGCCCAGGTAGGAGTGATTGATCACCAGCCGGCGGATGCCCGCCCGCGCCAGGGATTCAATTTGATAGTGGATGATGGGTTTACCGCCGACCTTCAACAGCGGCTTGGGGGTGGTGTCGGTGAGGGGGCGCATGCGCTCACCGCGCCCTGCCGCCAGTATCATTGCCCTTTCGGGTTTCTCCCACCCGTTCATGCCGGGTTATTACCGGTTCTCCAAAAGACGGGCTTCCGGTTTCTACCGCCGCATCGCCTCGAAAAACTCTTCGTTGGTCTTGGTGACCTTGAGCTTGTCGAAGAGAAACTCCATCGCGGCCAGTTCATCCATGGGGTGAAGTATCTTGCGCAGGATCCACATCTTCTGCAGGTCGTTGGGCTTCATCAGCAGATCCTCGCGGCGGGTGCCGGAGCGATTGATGTTGATCGACGGAAATATCCTTTTTTCCGCAATCCGCCGATCCAGATGAATCTCCATGTTGCCGGTGCCCTTGAACTCCTCGTAGATGACGTCGTCCATGCGCGATCCGGTCTCCACCAGGGCGGTTGCTATGATGGTCAGACTGCCGCCTTCCTCCACGTTGCGCGCCGCCCCGAAAAAGCGCTTGGGGCGCTGCAGCGCATTTGCGTCCACACCGCCCGTGAGCACCTTTCCGGATGACGGGATGACGGTGTTGTAAGCACGGGCCAGTCGGGTGATGGAGTCGAGCAGTATCACCACATCCTTCTTGTGCTCCACCAGCCGCTTGGCCTTTTCGATCACCATCTCCGCCACCTGGACATGGCGCTCGGGCGGCTCGTCAAACGTCGAACTCAACACTTCGGCCTTCGTGTTGCGCTCCATGTCCGTCACCTCT
>JAHEHQ010000383.1 GCA_024644505.1 Gammaproteobacteria bacterium | reverse complement strand
TGACGGACACACCTCGATGCTGCTGGGAGCGGCCATGCTGCTCGCGAACGGTGAGCCTCCTCCGTTGCCGGTGAGGCTCATATTCCAACCGGCGGAAGAGACCGTGCTCGGCGCCAAGCGGCTAATCGCGGAGGGCGTACTGGAAAATGTGGCCATGATCTTCGGCGGCCATATAGACCGCCACTACCCCTGCGGCACGCTCATCGTTACCGAAGGGGCGGTGAATGCCTCCAGTGACAAGTTCTCCATTGAGATCTCCGGGCAGGGTGGACATGCGGCACGCCCCCACGAAGCCATAGATGCCGTGGTGGTCGGCAGCCTGCTGGTGATCTCTCTCCAGACCATCGTATCCCGGGAGATCAACCCGGCCCATCCCTCGGTGGTATCCATCGGTCGGTTTGATGCGGGCACCGCCGGCAACGTCATCGCCGGACATGCCCTGCTGGAGGGATCGATTCGGGCGCAGGACCCCGAGGTGCGCAGCGACCTGCACAATTCCATAAGAAGGATTGCGGATTCGGTGGCGCAGCTCCATGACGCCGAGATAAGGGTGGAGATCCGTAAAGGCCCTCCGCCCCTGATCAATACCGACGAGATGACGGCGCTGGCCCGGAAGGCGGCGCTGCAGACGGTGAGCCAGGATAAAGTGATAAAGCTATTCACCGCCAACATGGGCGGTGAGGATTTCGCCTACTACCTGGACCACGTACCAGGCTGTTATATCCGATACGGTGCACAGATTCCGGGTCGGGAAGGATTTCCCGCCCATTCCAGCCGCTTCGATTTCGACGAGGAGGCTCTGGGAATCGGTGCCACATACCTGGCCACCGTGGCAAGGGAGGCTGCCTCACTGGTGGATTCATGATCAGGGTCCGCGACGCATCAGAGGCGGATGTCGAAAACATCCGCGATATTTTTCTCGCCATCTACGGGAAGAGTTATTCCCATCCCCAGTTCTACGAGATTCCGCTGCTGAAAAAGATGGTCTATTCCGACGACGTCATCCTGCTGGTGGCGGAGGAGGAAGAGACCGGCCGGTTGCTGGGCGCTGCGTCGGTGCTGCTTTCCACGGGTGCACATGCGGATCTGATGGGCATGTTCGGGCGCCTGGTCGTCCACCCCGATGCCAGACACCGTGGTATCGGAAAACTGCTGACGGAGCATCGGCTCCAGCGCCTTTCCGGGCGTCTGCACCTGGCCCTGGTGGAGCCCCGGGCGGTGCACTGTTTTGCCCAGAGAATTGCCATTACGCATGGTTTTGCCCCCATCGGTTTCCAACCCATGAAACTGCTGCTCGACAAAAGGGAAAACCTGACCATCTTCGTTCATTATTTCGACGGTTCCCTGCAGCTTCGCAGAAACCATCCCAACCTCATTGCAGAGGCTTATCCCCTGGCGGAAATGGCATTGCGCAACTGCGGCCTGGACTGTGATGCCATCGTCGAGGAGTACCCGGAGGTCTATCCCCACGACAACCGGTTCGATCTGGAGGAACTGACCGCCGAGGGTTACACGACACTGCTCCATTTTCAGCGGGGCAGGGTGCGCCACCGGGAGATCTTCGGGCCGGTACGCCTGCACCACGGGCTGTTCCGCATCACCTCCCGACAGTCCAACTACCTGATTGCCCGGGAGGAGGGGCACGTGGTCGGCGGCATCGGTTTTTCGCTGGATCTCCTGGAAAAGACATTACGCATCTTCGAACTTATCACCCTGACCGACAGGCCGGTGCGTTTCCTTTTGTCCGAATTGATGCGGATGTCCATGTCGCTGTGGGACATAGAATACATGGAGGTGGATGTCAGCGCCTACGCGCCCGGTATGCAGCGCACCCTGCTGGAACTGGGTTTTCTGCCGGTTGCCTACATCCCCGCCATGGTGTTCCACGAGGTGGAGCGCCGGGACGGGATCAGAATGGCACGGCTCAACGTCAAACCCGATCGGAACAACATAGATCTGATTCCGGAGTGTGAAGCCATCGCACGTCTGGTAATGAGGAGTTTTATTGACCGCCAGGTGGTTCCCAGGATCGAGGAGGCCATACCGCTGATCTCGCTGTTTCGCGGCATGAACCAGGAACAGGTGCGGCGGGTGGCCGGGCGCTGTTCGCTGCGGGTTTTCCAGGAAGGGGAGGTCATCATCGAGGAGGGTCGGATTGGTGATACCACCTATATCGTTCTGGATGGCGAGGCCTCTGTCACTACTTCCATCGGTCACACCGAGGTTGGCAAGGTTCTACCCGGTGAATGCCTCGGTGAGATATCCCTGCTGACCAAGTCCAACCACTCGGCCACCGCCCGGGCCAGGACGCGGCTGGAGATGGCGGTTCTGCCCCACGAGGAGTTGATTCGGCTTATTCACCTGCGGCCGGATATCGGCGTGATCGTCTACCGCAATCTGGCAATGGGCCTGGGCAGGAAACTGATCCGTAGCGACCTTAGAGATTATTGAAGATTACCTGAATGCATGACAGTTGTTGTTCGTCATTCCGGCGAATGCCGGAATCAAGTAAGGTGGTGAATTCCCTGGATCCCGGCATTCGCCGGGATGGCGTGGTTTCGGGAAAACGTGTGTTTCTGGACAGACACCAGGTAGGGTTCAATAGTTTGAATTGATCCGTAAGTTCATACCGGGCAGAATCACCCCCATGAGTACAAAGTGGGACACCCGTTTTCTCGGTCTGGCGGCACATATCTCGGGCTGGAGCAAAGACCCTTCATCCCAGGTGGGTGCAGTGATCACCGAGGGCAACCGCATCGTTTCCCTGGGTTACAACGGCTTCGCGGCAGGGGTTGAGGACCGGGAGGAACGTCTTGCCGACCGCGACTGCAAGTTGAATCTCACCATACACGCCGAAGAGAACGCGATGATCTTCGCAAAGCGGGACCTGAGCGGCTGCACGGTGTATGTCACTCATCCGCCCTGTCCCCGTTGCGCATCCAAGTTGATCCAGGAGGAGGTGCGGCGAATCGTGCACATCGCGCCCAGCGAGGACTTTCTGTCCCGCTGGTCGGAGGATCTGAAGCTGTCCCATGAGATGTACCGGGAAGCGGGCATCGAGATCGTCTCATATGAACTGGACAGCATCGATATCGACAATGCACAGGTCACAGTGGCGCCGGGCGGTTTTTTCAGGGCGGTGTTGAGCCGGTTTCTTGGGTAAGGGCATAGTTTGAAGTGAGCAGTTTGCAGT
>JAHEHQ010000382.1 GCA_024644505.1 Gammaproteobacteria bacterium | reverse complement strand
CCCGTTCGCCAGGTCCGCCGCACTCGTCAACATGGGAATAAACAGCAATCCCGCCATCAGTAATAATTTGTTCATCATTCCCCCCATGGGCCGTTCGGGTGTGGTCCCAGCAAAAAAGTTTGGATTGTAGACGCATCGCGAAAAGAACCTCAATCGCGGCAATAGCCTACCTGGTGGGTCATCCTAGGGATTTGCCGGAAGTCGGCAATGACATTTCGCAAACAAACGAGAATAGCGGGCGGACGAGGCACCGGGTTCCTATCGCATCCCGGGAGGACAAAAGCCTATGCCCGGAAGGTTCTTTTCGCCATCCGTTCCTGAAGTTGACAGATATTCCGGTTCATTCTTCGTCCGATCTCTTGGCAACAATCGCCATCTTCACCAGTTCCGCCAGTGACGACGCCTGCATTTTCTCCATGACCCGGGCGCGGTGCGCCTCGACGGTCTTCGAGCTTACGCCCAGGGTCTTGGCGATGTCCTTGTTGGCCCGTCCGCTGGTCACCATCTCCATCACCTCGTGCTCCCGGGGCGTGAGGTGGGCGAGGCGGGTCGCGATATCCGCCCTCCGGGACTGGACGTTGCGCTGATCCACGTCCTTGATCAGGGCATTGCGGATACTCTCCAGCAGCAGCTCGTCGTTGAAGGGTTTTTCTATGAAATCCACGGCGCCGGCTTTCATGGCACGCACCGCCATGGGGACATCCCCGTGCCCGGTAATGATGATGATGGGTATCTTGATCTGCTGCTCCACAAACTGCTCCTGCAGTTCCAGTCCGCTCATGCCCGGCATCCGGACATCCAGCAGCAGGCAGCCGGCCCTGCCCGGATAGTAGTCATTGATGAATTCATCCGCCGAGGCATAGGTTTTCACCTTCAGCCCCACCGACTCGATGAGCCATTTCAGGGAGTTTCGCATGGCCTGATCGTCGTCCACCACGAACACGGTCGCTTGCTTGCTCATATCGCTGCTGCTTCCTCGATTTTCTGGTAACCCGGCAATATCACGCGGAACCGGCTGCCGCCCTCCGGCAGGGACTCTGCGGTTATCTTACCATTGTGATCCTCGACAATAGTCTGACTGATCACCAGTCCCATGCCCATACCACCGGCCTTGGTGGAAAAAAAGGGCTCAAACAGATGGGTGGCAGCCTCGGTCCCTATGCCGGATCCGGTGTCTTCGACCTCTACCAGTATGGAGCCTTCGGCCAGGCGTTCTGTTCTGACAACCAGCCTGCGCCCGGGCTCAGGCACTTCGAGCAGTGCGTCCAGGGCATTGCGTATCAGATTGAGCAGCACCTGCTCGATCTGCACCGCATCGACCTTGATCTTCAGGCTTTCCAGGCTCAATTCCTGCTCGATCGCCACCTGGGATTTCTTCGCGTCGAATTCGACGAATGAGCTGACCTCTCTTACCAGGTCGTTGATATCGGCGACACTGCGAACCGGCGGCTGTTTTCCCACCATGGAGCGCAGTCGGCGGATGATCTCCGCCGCCCGATTGGCCTGGCTGTTGATCTGCCCCAACGCATAGATCAGATCGTTCTTACCCCCGTCACTCGATTGCAGGCGCCGGGTACAGCCATTGGCATAATTGGCAATCGCCGACAAAGGCTGATTCAGCTCATGCGCCAGTCCGGTTGCCATCTCGCCCATGGTGCTGAGGCGGCTGACATGGACCAGTTCCTGCTGATGCTGCCGCGCCTGCTGCTCGGCAAGATGCACGTCGGTGATATCGCGGCCGTAGATATTGACGTAATCCAGGTCCGTGACCGGCGCCATCAGCAATGAATATGTGCGACGGTCACAGGTCAGTTCCATCTCCAGGTCCCGGCCCGACTCGAATACGGCGGCGACCCGCCTGCGCCAGTACTGGGGCAGTGTCTGCCCCCGCTCGCAATCCCAGTACTCCAGGAGATGATCGCTGGAAGGATTGGCATAGGTGATCACGCCAAGGCGGTTCACACGCAACACCGGACTCGGACTCTCCGCCGGGAACTTGGCAAGACTGTTGATCTCCTGCTCCGCCTTTTTCCGGTTTGAAATGTCGTGCATATAGACGGTCAGCACCACCCTGTCCTTCAGCCGAATGGGCTTGATCGCCACCTCCACCGGAAACGCGGTGCCGTCGGCGCGTCTGGCCTCCATCTCGCTTCGGGCGTCGGGCTGGGCTCCGGCCCGGGCGACGCTGAACTGATTCAACAGCGCCTGGAACCGGCTGTAGCTGCGAGGTTCTATGATCAGGGACTGGAAGTCGGCCTCGATCACGTTGATGCGCCGATGGCCGAACATCTCCTCTGCCGTGTTATTGAACTCCACGATCTGGCCGGCTTCGTCAATGGTGATGATGGCATCCAGGGCCGCTTCCATGATTGCCTGCTTGAGCGCCTCGGATTCCTGCATCTCGGACTCGTGCTCCTCGCGCATCTCGTCCCTTGCCTTTCGAACCTGACGTATGAACTGCCTGATCCAGTCCTCCAGAACGAAGATCTGGTTGCCCGACTCTATCACCGGCTGCTCCCCGCCGAGGGCAAGACGGGAGAAGCGGGACATGCGTCGCAGCATCCGGTTCAACCGCTCGGAGAGCAGATAGAACACCAGGGTGAACATGGTGATGAAAGTCACCGCCGCCACAACCCGCTGTCGACGTGCCACGCGCGCCACCCTCTGACTGGTGGCCTCCACGGCACTGAGCGGTACCAGGGTGGCGAACTGGATATTGAAATCACCGCCATACTCAAAAAACGACTGGGCGGTGACAAGATATTCCCGGGCAATCTTGTCCATGCCCGTCCCGCCGGCAACGCTGGCGGGATCGCTGCTGGTCAGAAACCGCTGTTCGTCCGCATCCAGCAGGCCCACCACCACGTTGCTGGCCGACACTCCCTGCTGGGAGGCCTGCAGAAACTCGCTGTCGATGGGGGTCACCATGGTGAGAAAACCCATATTGGTGCCCGTTGCATCCTCCGCCGTGTCGGATACCAGGAGATAGGGCTTGCCCTGCAGGGTGGTGAGATAGGACTGTACCCGGCTTTCGTTGAGGAACAGCTCATCCACACTGAGCAGGTCGCCGGGCAAGGCTGTTTTCCTGACATTGTAGAGCTCGCGGGTACGGCCCTTGATGTCCAGAAGCAGAATATGGCTCGGCCTGACCAGCGTCTGCCAGAGCGAGGGCCCGGGCAGCCAGGGGGGATTATC
>JAHEHQ010000381.1 GCA_024644505.1 Gammaproteobacteria bacterium | reverse complement strand
AGAGACAGGGGTGTAACGTAGCGCAGAACGAAATAACCAATCTCGAGTTTCGCCCCGTCTCCGCCAAGCGCCTCCAGGGTTCGGCTGCGGTACAGGACCCAGCCGGCGAACAGCGCGATAGCCAGCCCCCCGGCAGGCAGCATGATAACCGAAGTCAGGATATCCAGGATATCAAACAGCCCCTTGACCCTGATCTCCCCGGCAAACTGAAAGTCAAACGCCCAGGGCCCGAAAGACATGACGGTAAGGATGCCTGCCAGCCAGGTAAAACCCCCAACCCAGGCTGCAGCGCGAGGCCGTCCAATGCTTTTGTTTTCCACCAGCCAAGCCACGGTGGGTTCGAGCAGGGAAATGGCGGAGGTCAATGCCGCAATCACCAGCAACAGAAAAAACAGCGCTCCGAACCAGTTGCCTGCGGGAATCTGACCAAAGGCCTGGGGCAGCGTCTGAAATACCAGGCCCGGTCCGACGCCCATTTCAAGTCCACTGCCCAGAACCCAGGGAAGGACAGCCAATCCCGCCAGCAGCGCGGCCAGGATATCCGCAGCCGCGACCGCCAGGGACAATTTACCGATATGCGCCCCTGCCGGAAGATAGGACCCGTAGATTATCATCACACCCATGCCCAGGCTGAGGCTGAAGAAGGCGTGCCCCATGGCCACCAATACGCCGTTGACCGTAAGGGCGCTGAAATTGGGATGGAACATGAGTCCCACACCCTGCCCGAAATCTTCCGGGTAGAACAGATAGCCCCCGAGTACCAGCAGCACGAGCAGCAGGAAAAAAAACGGCACCAGGAACTTCACCGTCCGCTCCAGTCCCTGGCGTACGCCGCGGGCCACGATCACCGTGGTCATGGCCATGAACAGGGTGTGCCATGCCAACAGACGCTCCGGATCACCGATCAGTCCGATAAAAATACTCTCGGCGCCGCGGGCAGTCACGCCCTCGAAAACCCCGCTGACCGTGCGCACCGCGTAGGCCATGGCAGAACCGGCGATGACGCTGAGAAAAGAGAGCACGAGAAGGCCTGCGCTCATTCCGAGATAACCGAACAGCCACCAATAACGGCCGCCGCTGTCGCTTCTGGACAGGGTGCGCAATGCATTTACGGGGCTTTGACGTGTACGCCGGCCGATGGACACCTCCGCCACCATGAGAGGAACACCGATCAACAGGATACAAACCAGATAGACGAGAACGAACGCCCCGCCGCCGTTTTCTCCGGCGATATAAGGAAACGTCCAGATATTGCCCAATCCCACGGCGGACCCGGTGGCGGCCAGGACGAACATCGGCCGCGACGACCACTGATCCTGGATTGAAACAGGCTCGGACAAGAAACCACCCACACCAGACGGCAAACAGGCGTCGTATTTTCAACGATTTACGGCACCAAAATCAAGAAAAGCCTCAATCCGGTGGCATCCCTCTCCGGCTGTCGCATACAATTGCGCGCCATGGGCAAGAAATCGAAAAAGAAAGGCGGCGGCTCAACCATCGCCCAGAACAAAAAGGCACGGCACGAGTATTTCATCCAGGAAAACTACGAAGCCGGCATCGCTCTGCAAGGCTGGGAAGTCAAAAGCCTGCGCGCCGGGCGCATCAGCCTTGTGGAAAGCTATGTAACCCTGAAAGAGGGAGAGGCCTTTCTCTTCGGCGCCCACATCACCCCCCTGCCCACCGCCTCCACCCACATCCAGCCCGATCCCCTGCGCACCCGCCGCCTGCTCATGCACCGCCGCGAACTGGACCGGCTGATTGGAATGGTCGAGCGCAAGGGCTATACCCTGGTCCCCCTGGCCGTCTACTGGAAAAACAGCCGCGTCAAACTCGATATCGGCTTGGGCAAAGGCAAAAAACTCCACGACAAACGCGCCACGGACAAAGACAGAGACTGGCAACGGGATAAGCAGCGGATCATGAAATCCAAACTTTGATTCCCCTCTTTCTCTTCCTTCTTCTCCAGTTACTGGTAACTAAAACTTCGACAACCCCAAAAACTCCCCAGCTGCCCTGAACTACCAAACCCCGATAATGTCTATATAATAGTTCAAAGGGGGCGACCTGGCTTCGACGTGGGTTGCAAACCCTGAGGTGCATGCCGAGGATGTAGATTCCCTCGTTAATCCATCTGCAAACTAATAGTTGCCAACGACGACAACTACGCACTCGCTGCTTAATACCCAGTAGGGTGCCGTCTGACTGGAGCCGTGCTTGTGCGTCCAGAGCCTTTCGGGGCACTCAGGCGTCATATCTCACAGGATCGCGATGAAGCTCGTCCGGGGCCGATTCGTTAAAACCTAACCGGAATCGCCAGTCTGCCAGCCCTGTCGGTCGGGTTGCAGGCGGCTAAAACTTAATAGACTCGACTAAGCATGTAGAGCCGAAGGCAGAGTGCTTGCGGACGCGGGTTCGATTCCCGCCGCCTCCACCAATTTATTATATTTATCATATAATTATGCGATTTTTCTAATCTTCTTTATTAGATATCGTCCAATTCTCGAAGTCTATGGAAATCAACTGGTTAGCCCTTTTCAAACGTACTATCGGATACCAAATTGCGCCTCCTTGGGCATAGATGGGGCAACACGATCAATCCCTTCATCCCTATCGCATTTTTACTAAGAAGACGACGAATCAGCCGCCAACTGACGGCTTTTTGGAGATTTCGTTTCCCGCATATGGGATAACCACCTGTACGCTGGAAAGGTGCACCATTCCTAATCTTCCTCACCAATAACAAGGGGTCATCGACCCGCTGAAGATGTGTTTGCATCGCGCTGAAAGCGTTCTGCTCCGGTTCCAGGTATCAGCACAGCCGCTTCGGCACCGAAAGCCCCCACTGGCGCACTGGAACCGGCGGGAAGACATGATCGACCAAGTGTGCTGCCGTCTCGGCTCTGGCTCCTGCTTCGCCCTACCTCCTGCACCCCTGCAGTCGTCAGCCATGCGCCGAGTGTTGCAGAACAGGCATAAGCTTCGCCCTTTGCATCAGGAATAGGCAATGAGAAGATCATGCCCTCATTCCCGGCGACGCGCCCTTGCGAAACCATGGGCCAGAATGCGAAATTTCGAGGTAGCGGCGGAACTCCCGCTCGACATAGAATGGCACCGAACTGCCATCCCGGACGACCGGCAATGACGGAAAGCATAGCTTCCCCATGCTGCTGGAACAAAAGCCCGATATCCAGAA
>JAHEHQ010000380.1 GCA_024644505.1 Gammaproteobacteria bacterium | reverse complement strand
GACGTCTGGTACGAAGAGGCTACGGCCGCCGTATCCGCCGACTGCCCACCCGAAGAGATGGACGCGGAAGATCCACTGTTCATCCTTTACACCTCGGGTTCCACCGGCAAGCCCAAGGGCGTGCTGCACACCACCGGCGGTTACCTGGTATTCGCCGCCATGACCCACAAATACACCTTCGATTATCACGATGGTGAGATCTACTGGTGCACCGCGGACGTCGGCTGGGTCACGGGCCATACTTACATCGTCTATGGACCGCTGGCCAACGGCGCCATCAGCCTGATGTTCGAAGGTATCCCCAACTACCCGGATGTCTCCCGTTTCTGGCAGGTGGTCGACAAGCACAACGTCTCCATCTTCTATACCGCCCCCACCGCACTGCGGGCCCTGATGCGTTCCGGCGACGAACCGGTGAAGAAGACCTCCCGCAAATCCCTGCGCATCCTCGGCACCGTGGGCGAACCCATCAACCCGGAAGCCTGGGAATGGTACTTCCGCGTGGTGGGTGACGAGCGCTGCCCCATCGTGGATACCTGGTGGCAGACCGAGACCGGAGGCCACCTGATCACACCGCTGCCCGGCGCCACGGACATGAAGCCGGGCTCCGCCTCCAAGCCCTTCTTTGGTGTGGCACCGCAGATCGTGGACGCGGCAGACGGAACCGTGCTGGAAGGTGCCTGTGAAGGGGCCCTGATCATTACCCAGCCCTGGCCCGCCATGATGCGCACCGTATACGGTGATCACGAGCGTTTCTTCACCACCTACTTCACCCAGTATCCCGGCAGCTACTTCACCGGCGACGGCGCACGCCGCGACGAGGACGGCTATTACTGGATCACGGGGCGTATCGACGACGTGCTCAACGTCTCCGGGCACCGCATGGGCACCGCGGAGATCGAGTCCGCGCTGGTGCTGCACGAAAAGGTTGCGGAAGCCGCCGTGGTGGGCTTCCCCCACGAGATCAAGGGCCAGGGCATCTATGCCTACGTCACCCTGATGGCCGGTGAAGAGTACAAGGACGAGTTGAAGGCGGAACTGGTGAAACTGGTGCGTACCGAGATCGGCCCGATTGCCACCATCGATATCATCCAGTGGGCACCCGGCCTGCCGAAAACCCGTTCCGGCAAGATCATGCGCCGTATCCTGCGCAAGGTCGCCTGCAACGAAACCGACAGCCTCGGCGACACCTCCACCCTGGCGGATCCGTCCGTCGTGGACGACCTGGTGGACAACCGCGCCAACAAGTAGTCGGCCGTAGCCTCTGACGAAACCCGGGTCTCGCCAAATCGGCGGGCCCGGGTTTTGTTTCAACGGTTTCAATGAGGTACTAAGGATTGAGTCACCTGAAGGTTGGCGTCTTCGTCGACGCTGAAAACGTCAAATTCAACGGCGGTTATCAGCTGCGCTATGACGTGCTGCGCCGCTTCGCCGCTCGCGACAAGGGCACCCTGCTGCGCCTGAACACCTATCTGGCCTATGACCAGGAGCGGGCACGGGAAGACCCGGATTATGCCAAGAAGAGCCGCACCTACCAGCAGATGGTCCGCGACTACGGCTGGAAGATTATCGTAAAGAACGTACGCCGTTACACCGACGACCAGGGCAACACCACCACCAAGGCAAACGCCGACCTGGACCTGGCGGTGGACGCCATGTTGCAGGCGGAAAACCTGGATCTCATTCTCCTGGTAACCGGAGACGGCGACTTTTTGCAGGTGGTAACGGCACTGCAGAACCGGGGCTGCCGTGTCGAGCTGTTGGGCTTCGAAAATGTCTCGATGCGGTTGCAGCGCCAGGCGGATGACTTCTACCGAGGTTTTCTCATCCCCGACCTGCTGCCGTTTCCCCATGAACCCCGAAACGAGTGGGGCCAGCACGGCTCCTGCGTCAGGGGTACCTGCACCAAGTGGTTCCCTGACAAGGGCTATGGGTTCCTGCGTTTTATTCGCGAAATATCCCCCAATCTCTGGATCACGGACCCAAGAGAGCCCGACTCGCCCTATGCAAGCGTCTTTTGCCACACCAACGAACTGGCTGAAGGCATCACGGCGGACGAGATGCTGAACAGGGACAACATCTTCGAGTTTTATCTGAAAGAAAGCGAAGTGGATGAGGGTTTGAAGGCCAGCAATGTCAGGATGGTTTATGCACCTGGAAGATAAGGGCCAAGGATTATGGATCAAGGCCTCTTTGTAAACTGAACGTTGTCATTACCCAGGCCGCTTGAAACCCTTTCGCGCGCGCGCGACCTTGCTTCTGATCACGCAATCTGCGACATGATCATTGATCAGCCCCATTGCCTGCATGAAGGCATATACCGTGGTGGGTCCCACGAATTTCCAGCCCATCTTTTTCAAATCTTTCGACATAGCAATGGATTCTGTCGAGGTTGAGACGGTCTGGGGTTCCGCGAGTTGACTCTTGTCCGGTTCGTAACGCCAGACGAAGGCCGCCAGTGAGTCTTCCCGTTCGATGAGTTCCCGGGCCATTCGCGCATTATTGACAACAGCCTCGATCTTGCCGCGATGGCGGACAATCCCTTCATCTTTGAGCAACCGGTCCACATCGCGTTGAGTGAAGCGCGCTATCCTGTCGATATCGAAACCACGGAAGGCGGCGCGGAAATTCTCGCGCTTGGCGAGAATGGTGCGCCAGCTCAGTCCGGATTGAAAACCCTCGAGACACAGTTTCTCGAACAGGCGTTGATCGTCACTGACAGGAAAGCCCCACTCGGTGTCGTGGTAAGCCAGAAACTCCGGTGCGGCACCACACCAACGGCAACGCGGTTTGCCGTCGGGGCCCTCTATCGTTGTACTCATAGGCCTGCTGTTCCTGGTTTGAAGGTTGATAGGATAAACATCGGACCAATTCTCCGGTTAATGCTAATTCTGTGGGTATTTTCCCAGCTTGTCCGGAGAAATCCATGCATCAATGGCAATCAGCTTTCCTCCTGATTCCCGCTGCCAGACCTCGAAAAAATTCACAACAGACCGTCCCTCGTATGCGGCCACACCCAGCGTTCTATCGCCTCGAACATCTCAAGAACATTGAAAACCGGATATTCCCTTTCTATATCCGACCGGAGCCCCATCATGCAATACCACATCACCATGCTTGAACCCGGACTCAAAGAACGTCCTTTGGATCAATGTCGGTAATTAAACACTATAATTCTATGGCATGTGATGCACACCT
>JAHEHQ010000066.1 GCA_024644505.1 Gammaproteobacteria bacterium | reverse complement strand
GGCAGCCTGCTGGGCAGATCGGTGAGACCGATCAGGGTGACGCCGTGCTTTTCGACAATCTGACCCGGCTCTGTGAGGGCGCAGTTGCCGCCCTGCTCTGCCGCGAGATCGACGATCACGCTGCCGTCCCGCATGGACTCCACCATGCCGGCAGTGATCAGTTCCGGTGCCGGCCTGCCGGGGATAAGGGCGGTGGTGATGATAATATCCACTTCCATCGCCTGCTCGGCGAACAGCTTCATCTCCGCCTCGATGAAGGCCTTGCTCATCACCTTGGCATATCCACCCTCTCCCGCGCCGTCTTCCTCTTCCTCGAACTCCAGCATCAGGAACTCGGCGCCCATGCTCTCGACCTGCTCCTTGACCTCCGGGCGGGTGTCGAATGCCCGGACCACGGCGCCCATGGAACCCGCAGCTCCGATCGCCGCGAGTCCCGCAACGCCGGCGCCGATAACCAGGATTTTGGCGGGCGGAACCTTGCCGGCGGCAGTGATCTGTCCGGTGAAAAATCGGCCAAACTGGCTGGCAGCCTCCACCACCGCGCGATAGCCCGCGATGTTCGCCATGGAACTCAGGGCATCGAGTTTCTGGGCACGGGAGATGCGTGGGACGCTGTCCATGGCCATCACGGTGACCTTGCGCTGCGCCAACCGCTTTATCAGCTCCTCATTCTGGGCCGGCCAGAGGTAGCTGATCAGCGTAGCCCCTTCGCGCAACAGTTCGACCTCGTCCACCCCGAGTACGGGATGAACCTCTGGGGCGCGCACCTTCATCAGAATGTCGGAATCCGCCCACAGCGCCTTGATGTCCTCGACAACCTCAACCCCCACCTCGCGGTAGGCATCGTCGGAAAAATGGGCCTTGTTTCCGGCGCCGGTCTCAATGGCCAGGGTAAAACCCAGCTTCCTGATCTGCTCCGCCGTTTCCGGCGTCATTGCGACGCGGCATTCCTCGGCATGGACTTCCTTTGGAACCCCAATTCTCATCGGCATTACCTGTTCTCCTAAAAATATTTCTTTAGATTTCCGTAACTAACCAGCTCGGTGCCTGATCCGTCGATCGCAGGGAATCGACTCGCGGCGTTCAAATTTGGTAGCGCTTAAAATAGATACGATCTTATTTGTCTTAAATCTGTACTTCTGCCCGCCATGCCTGTGCGGGAAACCCCAGTCTAACCTGCGATGTATATCCTGTCTCGCACGATAACACAACGCTCGCGGCACACCCCCCGGGCCGACGCCGAGGGGAAACGGACTCTATAGTCTTGCTTTATGTCTTGCTTTTTAGCTTGACAACCCTAGAGTAAAAACGGTCATATCGATCCTAAATAAGTTTTACCATAAAAGACCTCGGGGAGTTTCCAATGGCCACACCGAAGGGAACAGAAACCGCAAACGTCGTCGATGGCGGGTTCAAGCAGCCCGTACAGATCGACGAGCACATCATTGAAATCGTCAGTGACTCCGGCGAGGGTGCCCAGAAATGCGGGCAGACCTTCGGCTCCATCAGCGGCAAGATGGGGAACGGGGTCTGGACCGTGGAGATCATCCCGGCAGAGATCCAGCCACCGGCGCGCTCACCCGCCGGCGCCAGCGGTATCCGCATCAGGCTGGGCAACCGCTACGTGACCAATATGGGTGACGAGGCAGATCTCGTCGTCGCCTTCAACGAACAGGTCCTCTACTCCCGCATCGCCAACGGTGCCTACAAAAAAGGTACGGTCGTGCTGCTGGAAAATAAGTGGGCCACCGACCCTCAGGAGGAGATCCGGAAGGCCTATGCTGCCGCCGTGGGGGAATTTCGGGAGAACGGACTCATCGTCGAAGAACTGCCGCTGGAGGAGGAGTGCCTGAAACTCACCTCCAACCCGCGCCGCGGCAAGAACATGTTCGCCCTGGGCATGATATCGAGGATCTACTCCCGGGACGTGCAGAAATGCCTGGCGGAGATATCCCAGACCTTCACCCGCAAGGGTGAGAAGGTGATCCAGGCCAACCAGGACCTGTTCAACGCCGGCTACGCCTTTGCCGAAGCACAGGTGGAATACCATTACCAGGTGCCGCCCTATACGACGGATATGTCCAAGCCCACCATCATCACCAACGGTAATCAGGCGGTGGGACTGGGTGTGATGGCCGCGGGTATGGAACTGGTCTCCATGTACCCGATCACGCCGGCCACCTCTGCGTCCCACTACATCGCCGAGGTGTTCCAGAATGTGGGCGGGTTCGTTCACCAGGCTGAAGACGAGATCGCCGCCATCGGATTCGCCATCGGTGCCTCCTATGCAGGAAAGACTGCCTGCACCATCACCTCCGGACCCGGCATGGCCCTGAAGACGGAGATGATCGGCCTGGCGGTGATGGCGGAGATACCTCTGGTGATCGTGGACGTGCAGCGAGGCGGACCCGCCACCGGGCTGCCCACCAAGGTGGAGCAGGCGGACCTGCTGACATCCCTGTACGGTGCCCCCGGAGATGCCCCCAAGGTAGTCATAGCGGCTGCCACCATCGGCGAGTGCCTGCACTTCGTGATCCTTGCGCGAAAGCTCGCCGAGGCATTCCGCACCCCGGTGATCCTGCTCACCGATGCGAATCTTGCCACCGGCGTTCAACCTTACGCGCGACCGGAGATCAAGGAGGAGTGGTTCACCGCCCCGGTCGACCAGTCCCCCTGGGACGAACGGGTGCCGCCCTATGACTGGGATGAAGAGACCGGCCTGTCACCCCGGCCCATCCCCGGACAGCGCAACGGCGAGTATGTGCTCACCGGACTTTCCCACACCGGGCGCAGCAAAGTGGCCTACGATTCGGACACCAATCAGGTGACCCACGGGATGCGCAGCCGCAAGCTGGCGGCATTGCTGAAGACCCTGAACCCCCCCAAGGTGAACGGCGACAAGGAAGGCGACCTGCTGGTGGTAGGCTGGGGTTCCACCATGGGAGCGATCGAGGAGGCTATCGACAATCTGCGGGCGGAGGGACAGCGGGTCTCCTCTTTGCACCTGCGCTTTCTCTCGCCCCTGGAGCCGGGGCTCAAGGAGATCTTCAGCGGCTTCAAACAGGTGATGACCGTCGAGATCAACTACAGTGACAACCTGGATGACCCCCTGATCGACGAGGAGAGCCGCCGTTACGCCCAGCTGGCGACGGTGCTGCGCGCCAAGACCCTGGTGGACGTGGACTGCTGGTCGGTGGTGTACGGCCACCCACTGCAGCCCGGCATGATCTACAAAGTTTTAAGCAAACGGCTTCAGAAACAGAATAACTGAGGAAAAAGCGCCATGTTTGGACTCAAAGCGGACTGGTCCCTGGAAGTATTCGAGCGCTATTTCACCCTCGGTGACTACGCGGGCGGTGAAGCCCGCTGGTGTCCCGGTTGCGGTGATCTGGGTGTGCTTAACACGGTTCACCGGGTATTGCGGGATGCCCAGATGCTCCCCGAGAGATCGGTGGTGGTATCCGGTATCGGCTGTTCCAGCCGACTGCCCCATTACGTGGGAACCTATGGATTCCACGGACTGCACGGCCGCGCCCTGCCCGTGGCCAACGGCGTTAAAGCCCGCCGCCCTGACCTGGATGTGTGGGTGGGCACCGGTGACGGCGACTGCTTCTCCATTGGTGCGGGTCCCTGGATACACTCCGTGCGCTACAACATGGACATGGTGGTGCTGATCTTCGACAACGGGGTCTACGGACTGACCAAGAAGCAGACCTCGCCGACGACGCCCACGGGGGCATCCACCAACACCCACCCGGCCGGTGCCCTGCTGCCACCCCTGAACCCCCTGACGGTGACCCTGGGCATCACCAACGTCTCTTTCGTGGCCCAGGTGCCGGACTGGAATCCACCCCTGCTCTACGAAACCATCAAGGCGGCACACCAGCACAATGGCACGGGCTTCGTGCGCATCCTGCAGCGCTGCCCGGTGTTCTCACCCGATTTCTGCAAACCACTCCAGGACAACCCGGAGCGCATGCTGCTGCTGACCCACGACAACGGCATCTCGATGGACCCGGGCGTGAAGCGGCTCTTTCCCGAACACCGGGAACACGATCCGGCCAACTGGGTGGGGGCGATGGAACTGGCCCGGGACGATACCCGGCTGCCGATAGGGCTGCTCTATCACGACCCCGACGCACCGGTGTACGACGACCTGTCCACCCGGGGCCTGGATACAACAAATGAGCAAAAGCTGGCTGCACTGAACGCCGCACTTGACAGATTTGCCGTCTGAAAAACCTGGTCCGGTGTCAGTGACGCGAGGCGGGATTTCCGCACCCCGCGGACAACCAACCTCGCCCGGGAACCCTAGAGGCTCGAGATGAAACCGACAGAAACAGAACAAAACCAAATACCCCTGCCGGCAATCCCCGCTTCCATCAAGGACGCAGACGCCACAAGGCGGATTCTCTTCAATCTGAGGCATTTCCATCTGGGGGACCCGGGCATACGTGACCAGCTGGAACCCCTCGACAGGGAGTTTCTCCCCGCCCTGCTCGGCCCTTACAGGGACGCATCGCACCTGCGCTATGACTACCCCCTGTTCCTGCACCCGCCAGGGGACGGCGACGCCGAACAGGAGGGAGCCGATCTGGCCCAGCCGGTGGGCGACTTTCTGATGCAGACCACGGAAGGTTTTGCCCCCGCCGAGGACAGCGCCCGGATTCTCAAAGACAATCTGCCCCGCCTGGAATGGGCCCTGAGAAAGCACCTGTTCGATACCGATGTACCCGTGCCCGCCGCCCCCCTGCTGCGTCGGTTTGGCGCTGAAATGGTGGATCAGCTGGAACTGGATGACCACAGCAGCGAGGTCCTGAAGGGGGACCTGGATCGGCTGCTGGCGGCGGTTCCCGAGGAGGGTCAGTTTCTCGCCTACGGACAGCATCCGGCGATACACCTGATGATCCACGCCCTGCGCTGCCGCATGATCCCCCGGCATGCCGGGTTTCAGGCCAAGATTCAGAAACTCATCCAGGGACTGGAGCGACTGCTGGACATCGAAAGGGAGAAATCCCTGGAGTCCCTGGAACCGGCGGCGGTCAGAGACGCGGTCGGCCCCTCCTCGGATATGTTCGATTACGCGGCCCTGTCCGAGGTCATGGATCACTCCCAGGGTTCCCTGGGTATGTCCCAGGAGCAGCGCCGGCGCATTGAGGGCGCGCTGAAGACACTGCATGCCTACAGCAGGGAACCGATCCTGGTGCGCTTCGTCCATCTTTCCGACTTTGACCAAAGCCTCATCGGCAGCATCCCAGGATTCGAGTCCATCCCTTCCGACAACCCCTGCGTCCGTGCCAAGGAACTGTTCGACGAAGAGGCGGCGCGCCTGGCAAGGATCTTCGCCGCCGCCCGTATCGCCCAGCTGGAGATCGAGGGCCGCTACGAGGAGCCGATCCACAACCCCTGGTTCGAGAGCTTCAATTGGGAGGCCTTTTCCCAGGAGGAGCTGCTGCTTGTGCCCGCCGTGGTGGCCCTTGAGACCGCATTGCGGGCGGCGGGATCGGCAATGCCGGACTTTTCCCGGCTGCTCAATTCCGGTCGCCCGGTACAGATACTGATCCGGGTACACGCCCACGACAACCCGGGCAGGGACTCCGACGCTAGCCCCTTCGCCCACTTCCGCACCGAACTCGGCTACCTCGGCATCAGCCACAGGCAGGCGGTGGTGAGTCAGACCTCGGCGGCACGCCACCAGCACCTGCTGCTCCAGTTTTCCACGGCGCTCAAGACCACCCGCACCGGAATGCACCTGATCAATGTGGGCCTGCGCCCCACCGGTCAGGACCTCGGCCTGAACGCCTGGCTGGTCGCCGGAGCGGCCCTGGAGGGACGCGCCCACCCCTTCTTCCAGATAAATCCGGCCGCCGGGGACAGTTTTGCCGACCGGATGCACTTCGACGGCAACCCTCAGCCGGAACGGGACTGGCCCATACAGTCCTTCAGCTACATCGACGAGGAGGGCCAGACCGTCGATCTGAAGCTGGCATTTACCTTTGCAGACTACGCCCTGCTGCATCAGAGTCTGCGGGAGCATTTCACGCCTGTGCCACTGGCCTGTGAGAGCGAGCGACTGCTGTCCGCCGCCCACTACCTGGCGATGAGCGAAGAGGAATCAGCCCAGAACATCCCCTACATCTGGGCGGTCAACGCCAAAGGCGAGCTTCGACAACTGGCCGTCACCCGCACCCTGATCCACGCCTGCCGGGACCGGCTGAACTTCTGGCACAGCCTCCAGGAGATGGCGGGGGTGCGCAGCCGCTACCTGGAACTGGGCATCGCCAAGGCCAGGCAGGAGATCAACGCCGAGGCCGAAGCGGAAAAGGCCCGGCTGGCAGAGGCTCACCAGCAGGAGATCGCGCAGGTCCGGGCAGAGGTGGCCGGCGAGGTAATGGGTCGCCTGACGGATACCCTGATGGGCCTGGACCTGACCTCCGGTGGCATAAGACTCAGACCGGCGTCCATGCCGACTGCCCCAGCGGATTCCGCGTCGGAGGCCGCGGTCGAGGAAGAGGAAGAGCTGGAAGCGGCGGAGGCCCCTGAGGAGGTGCTGGATTTCGATGAACCCTGGATCGACAGCCCGCTTTGCACCAGCTGCAACGACTGCCTCACCATCAACGCCCTGCTGTTCACCTACAACGACAACAAACAGGCCGTGATCGCCGATCCCTCCGTGGGCACCTTCTCCCAGCTGGTGGAAGCGGCAGAGATCTGTCCGTCCAAGTGCATCCATCCGGGCAAGCCCCAGAACCCCGACGAGGAGGGCCTGGAGGAATTGATGGCCCGGGCAAAACCCTTCAACTAGGGGCTGTTAACACTATGCGGGAAGGCGAATGACCCTGGTCGACGATCTGCTGCCACTACTGACCGCCCCGGCGATCATGACCGGTATCGGGCTGTTTTTCGGGATCATATTGGCGCTGGCCTCCCGGGTATTCCGCGTGGAGGAGGACCCCCGCCTGCAGCATACCGAGGAGCTGCTTCCCGGCACCAACTGCGGCGCCTGCGGGGAGCCGGGATGCGCCTCCTTCGCCGCCGCCCTGGTGCGGGGCGACGTGCAACCGGGCAACTGCACCGTGGCGGGTGCCGACATGGTGGAAGCCATCGCGGGGTTCCTCGGGGTGGAGGCCGGAGGCCAGGAGAAACGGATAGCCCGGATCCACTGCGCGGGGGGCCAGGCCCAGGCCTATCAGGTCGCCGAGTACAGGGGGTTCGAGAGCTGTCGGGCGGCATCGGTGGTATCCGGGGGTGGCAAGGGGTGCTCCTGGGGATGTCTGGGCCTGGGGGACTGTGTGCGGGCCTGCACATTCGATGTCATCGCACTGAACGCCAACAGTCTGCCGGTGGTAAACGGCGCCGGTTGCACGGCCTGTGGGGACTGCGTGGTGGCCTGTCCCAGGGAGCTGTTCGAGATCGTCCCAGAGAGCTGGAAGCTTTTCGTACAGTGCAACTCCCCGCTGGAAGGCGACGCCGCCACCCTGCTCTGCTCTGCGGCCTGCGACGCCTGCGGCCGCTGTGCCGCCGATGCCCCGGAGGGATTGATCGAGATCCGGGACAATCTGCCGGTGGTGGATTACCGCTCCGGGATCAGCCTGACACCGATCCCGACCGAACGCTGCCCGACCGCCGCCATACAATGGCTGGAGGGCGATCAATTCCAACCGGTGAAAAAACCTGAACCGGCCGTCCGCATGGCCGGTGCCGGTTTCCACTGAGGAGAGAAGGCCGGTGCCCATGCTCAACGACATCGCCATACGACTCTACCGCCGTTTTTCCAAAAAGGCGGGTGCCGGCACGGACCTGTCCGCCGACGCTGTGCTTGACGGCAACAGCGCTGCCGCCCTGGCCGAGGCCGGCGTCTGCTCCGCCGCCGCCGTCTCCGGGAACGGGCCGGCGGCCGAGACGCTGTGGCGCCAGCTGGTCTGGCAACGGGACACCAATGTCTTTGGCGAGCCCCTGCAAACCCTCGAAAGCGAGGGTCCGCGCGGTGCCATCGCCGCCGCTTCCGGTCTGACGCTTGCAGGGTGCAGGGCCACTGCCTTCCTCTCCGGAACCGACCTGGCGGGCTGCGACGATCTGCTGCGCAGTGCCGTCGGCCGGCACCTGCCCCTGGTGATACATATGGTCAACCAGGCAACGCCTGCCCAGGGGTACGGTGTCGGGAGCGGCCACGAAACCCTGCACCAGACCTCGGACAGCGGCTGCTTCCTGCTGTTTGCGGCCAACGTCCAGCAGGTGGCCGACCTCTCGCTGATCGCCCGCCGGGTGGCCGAGACCGCCCTGATCCCGGGCATCCTGGTGATGGACCGGGAGGCCACCGCCCGCTCGGCCCAGGAGCTGTCGGTTCCGGCGCCGGACCTGCTGTCCGAATACCTCGGGCCCGCCCACGGAGAGATGGCTTCCCCCACGCCGGCCCAGCAGCTGCTGTTCGGAGAGAACCGCCGCACCGTCCCCCTGTGGCACGACCTGAACCGGCCGATGATGCTGGGCACAAGGATGCAGCCCGAGGCCTACGCATTGGGAAGCGCCGGCCAGGGCCCCTATTTCCAGGATCATCTCGGGGAGACGATTGATCGGGCCTTCGAGCGCTATGGGGAACTGTCCGGGCGTCGCTATGGCATGCTTTCGACCTGGGGTATGGAAGATGCCGACCAGGTGATCCTGATCCAGGGGGCGGCCGAGGAGACGGCCCGGGCCGCCGCGGACTATCTGCGAGGAGAGGGTCTCAAGATCGGTGTCCTGGGCGTGCGCTGCCTGCGGCCCTTCCCGGCGGCACTGTTGCTGGAACAACTGGCCGGTAGATCCGGCGTATTGGTCATGGAACGCCTGGACGCACCCGGTGCCGGAGATCCCCCGCTGCTGCGGGAGCTCCGGGCCGCTTTTGCGCGGGCCCTGGAGAACAACCGCTTCGGAGCCGGGACCCATAAGGATCTCCCCCAGCTGGATACACTTCAGCTACCCCGCCTGCACTCCGTTGTGTATGGCCTTGGGGGGGCACCCCTGCAGGGTGCTGACCTGGTGGCCTGCCTGCGCAAACCGGTTGACCGGCCACCCGGCCGCACCTATCTGGGCCTGCGGTTTTACGGCACCTCCAACGCACACCCCAAGCGCCAGGTTCTGCTGGACCAGATACGCCGCGCCTATCCGGGTATCGAGAAGCTTGGTCTCAGAGCGCAAGGGGCCCCACCCGACTTGCGCCCGGACGGGGCCCTGTCCATCGAGATCCGCCGTTTGCCGGGGCGGGGCGGACAAGGGCTGGCCCTCGATGCCGCCGCCCTGCTCCGGCAGTTGTCCGGGGGCCGGATCCGCACCCTTTCCGCCCCGGATGAAGACGATTGTGCCGCCTGGCTGACAGACCGTCTGATCCGGGCACCCCAGGGCCCGGGCTACCCGGGGGACGACGCCCCCGTCGACCTCGCCCTGATAGCCACGCCGGACCGTTCAGGCACCCTGGCACCACTCCCAAACCTGTGTGAAAAGGGCGTCCTGATCCTGGTCGGAAACAACGAAAAACCTGCCGCTCTGCAACCTTCGGGGGGGGCTTTTCCCCGCGTTGTCCGGGAACGACAGGCGGTGATCTACAGGCTGCCGGAGTCGGAATACCGGTCCCACGGCTCCGCCCATGCCGATACGGGCCCGGGTGAGCTGGACGATGCCTTCCTGCTGGGGGGGCTGTGCAGTGTGCTCATGGAACGTGGCCTGCTCGACACGAGCGAATCCAGGCTGCTTTCATCCTGGGAGGCAAACCTGTCCGGGACCGAGAGGCGGGATGCCCTGTTGGCAGCCTTCGAAGCCGGGAACCGGGCACCAGTCCCGTTTGTGCTGGATACCCTGGAAGACTCCGATTCCGCCAGGCCGGAGGCCTGGGAGGACATACCCCCTCCCGCCGTGCGCCAGTTGGGCAATGTGGCAAACACCTACGACAGCCTCTCCCGCTTCTGGGACCAGACAGGGATCCTTTACAGGAACGGCGAACAGGATGACCTGACCTCGGACCCCTTCATGGCCATCGGTGCCGTCCCGCCCCTGACATCCAGCTTTCGGGATCTGAGCGATCTCCGGCGAAAGCTGCCGGTCTATGATGCCGCTGCCTGCAGCGGTTGCGGAGCCTGCTGGAGTGCCTGCCCCGACAGCGCCATCGGCGTCACCGCGTTCACCCCCGCGGGACTGCTGAATGCCGGGATAAAAGGCGCGGGGGCGGACGCCGTGAGACAGGTGAGTTCGAAGCTGGCCGCCCGCATCGGCAGCCTGTGCAGCAGTGGCGAACTCCAGGGGGAAAATGCCGGGGGCCTGCTGCGCGGGGCCTGGACCTGGCTGCTGGAGAAGGCACCCCTGCCTGAA
>JAHEHQ010000379.1 GCA_024644505.1 Gammaproteobacteria bacterium | reverse complement strand
CCCCGCAAGCATGACTGCGGTCAAAGGTCCGTGTACCACCAGGCCCGGATAGCCTTCCTCCCGGAGCGCATAAGGTCTGTCGTAATGAATGCGGTGGGCATTGAAGGTCAATGCCGAAAATCTGAAAAGCAGAACCGTATCCGGACAGATCTCCTTTACCCAGGATCCCGCATCGGCCGCTGTCGGGTGCTCCACCGGCACGGGTGCCTGAATAGGCGCCCCAGGTTCCTTGTAGACGATATCCTGCTCCTCTTCGACCCGAAGCCTGCCGGCCTGACTGATCCGGTAGCGCACGGTAACGAAAACCAGCCGTCCGCTTTTGCCGGATTTTTCCGAGACCTTGAGAATCTCCCCTTTCCGGGCAGCGGACTCCCCGATGATCAGGGGTTCGATAAAACGGGTTCTCGCGCCGGCGAACATACGCCTTGGCAGTTCGACGGGTGGGAAAAAACCGCCACGCTTCGGATGACCGTCCTTGTCAATCTGAGATCGGCGGGCCTTGGGCAGGAAATAGAACCAGTGCCACAGAGGGGGCAGGGGATCACCCCGATCCATAGGTGCACCCTCAAGATCCAGCATGGCTGCAGCGGCCTGGGCGGGAAACGGGGCGATAACCTCTTCCCTGATCTCCTGTGAACCGACCCAGTCGGCCAATGGCCTGGTCTCTTTCATAGTCATTGGAGCTCCACCGGTCCCGCGACCACGCCGTCTTCACGCAGCTGGACTATTTCCTTATCGCTCAGCCCCAGGTCGTCCCCCAGTATCTCATCGGTATGCTCTCCCAGCAGCGGGGCCCGCCGCGGGGGTTGTCGTGTGAATGCCCCGAAGCTGATCGGCGAACCCGGGACCAGAAACCTGCCGATACCCGGCTGCTCCAGTTCGGAAAATATGGGATTATCGGTGGAGACACGCTGGTCCTCGTCGAGCATCTGTCGAAATGTCCTGTACGGCCCCCAGCAGACGTTCCGGAGTTTGAATATCTCCCCGATCTGTTCCAGGGTATATTTGGCGCACCATTCACGGATGGGCACTGAGATCTCCTCACTGGCGACAAAGCGGTCGCCTTCTTTCTTGAAATCCAGCCCCAGTCTCTGTTCTATTTTGCCGATTTCCACGCCCAGACCCGTGGCTGTGAGGAGCGATCTCCACATATGGTCCGTTACCGCGATGATATAGATCAGCCGCCCGTCCCTGGTTTCGAACTCGTTTCCGAAAGCGCCGTACAGATAGTTTCCATAGCCTTTCCGTTCCACCTGGTTGATCTGCATCTCCTGGATAAAACCCAGGTTGCCGGTCATGGCGAAGGCAATGTCCGACAATGCCAGCCGGACCAGTTGGCCGGCGCCGGTCAGACGACGGTGGCGTTCAGCGGCCAGAATGGCCAGAGCCAGGTTGATGCCGGCCATGGCATCCCACGCAGGGAAGACGTGGTCGACCGGATGAGGCGGTCCGTCGGCATGATGGTTTCCCGTTACATAGGGGAAACCGGCGGCACAGTTGACCGTATAGTCCACTGCCGAACTGCCGTCCGAGTTTCCGACCAGATTGACCATGATGAGATCTTCCCGGTGCTTCCTGAGTTCCTCATAGCTCATCCAGCCCCTGTCGGCGTGAAAATTGGTGAGGAAGATGCCGTTGCCTTCACCCGGGGCAGTGATGAGGCGGGTCAGGATCTCCTGGCCTTCCGGCTTTCTCGCATCAATGGCCAGGGACCGCTTTCCCTTGTTCAGTCCCACCCAGTATAGGCTTTTACCGTCCTTTGTGATGGGCCATCTTCTGGCGTCCAATCCCCCGCCGGGCGGGTCGAAGCGGATGACATCCGCACCGAGCTGCGCCAGGGTCATTCCCCCGAGCGGCGCGGCAACGAACGCAGACGCCTCCACCACCCGCAGGCCTTCCAGGATTTTGTACATGATTCAGCGCCCCCGTCCGATGGAATCTCAGAAACCGTATGCCGCTGCCCGGTCCGGATCTTTGCTGGCAACCAGCTTGGCCAGATCCACGATTACCTTGGCCTGTTTCCAGGTTGCGTCGTCCTGCATCTTTCCATCGATCATCACCGCTCCTGTGCCGTCGGGCATGGCCTCCAGGATGCGTTTGGCGAAGAGCACCTCATCCACCTCGGGACTGAATACCCGTTTGGCGATCTCGATCTGACTCGGATGGAGCGTCCAGGCACCGGCGCAGCCCTGTATAAAGGCATTGCGGAACTGGGCTTCGCAGGCCGCACCGTCCTGAAAGTCGCCGAACGGCCCGTAGAAAGCACGCAGTCCATTGGACAGACAGGCATCCACCATGCGCGCTACGGTATAGTGCCAAAGATCCTGCTGATAAAAGTCCCTTGCCTCATTTTCCTCACCGGGGTCAGCCAGTACGCCGTAGAAGGGGTGACCGCCGCCCACCCGTGTGGTCTTCATTCCCCTGGAAGCAGCCAGGTCCGCAGGCCCCAGACTCATTCCGTGCATGCGCGGGCTGGCCTGGGCTATCTCGTTGACATTCTTCACGCCCTGGGCAGTTTCCAGAATGGCATGTATCAGGATCGGTTTCCGCACTCCGTGGCGGGCCTCCAGGAGTGCGAGCAGCTGGTCGACGAAATGGATATCCCAGGGCCCTTCCACCTTGGGGATCATGACAACGTCCAGTTTGTCGCCCACCTCCGCAACAATCTCGGTCATGTCGTCCAGAAACCAGGGGCTGTTCAGGGCGTTGACGCGAGTCCAGAGTCCGGTCTGACCGAAGTCCACTGCTTTCGCCACCTCGATAAAACCGGAGCGTGCCGCTTCCTTGGCCTCCACTGGAATGGCATCTTCCAGATTGCCCAGCAGCACGTCCACGTTCTTGGCAATTTGACCGGCCTTGGCACGCATCTTTTCGATATGCGGCGGCAGGAAGTGGATGGTGCGTTCCAGCGCAACGGGCAGTTCATGGATGGGCTCGGGTGCGCCAATGGCGAGGGGCTTGAAAAAATCTGAGGGGGTTTTCATTTATCGTTCTCTCCAGTCGTTTTTATTCCAAAGTCCGTATTATCTTGAGAAAGTCAGTGTGGTATCCCGTTAAGACCAACCGCAGAGGCACGGAGACGCAGAGAAAGATCCAAGAAAAAATTCTCTCTGCGCCCCTGTGCCTCTACGATTCAAAATCATTCATCAGCCATGCGCGGATATATCACAGACATCCTCAGTTTCAGCAGGCATCCTTTGCAGCG
>JAHEHQ010000065.1 GCA_024644505.1 Gammaproteobacteria bacterium | reverse complement strand
CTCAACCAGCTTGGGCTTGCTGGCCCTGAATCGATCCAGAATGGCATTTTTCAGGATGTCGGAGGAAAACGGCAGATATTTCGAGATGGCCCCCAGCATGACCGTGTTGACCAGTTTAGGGTTGCCCAGATCCCGGGCAATTGCGCCGGCATCGAAGGCATGGACATTGATACCTGCCTTCCTGATCTGTTCAACCGGATCATCGGGATAGTCGTATAGCCCCAGGGTGACAACGGGAGGTTCCTGCCTTACCCGGTTTACCATGGCCACACCGACGGGTTTCAGGTGCGAGCACCAGCGCAGCGCCTCCGCCGGCTCGAAACCCACCAGGATGTCCGCTTCACCGGGAGGTATGGCTGGCGACAGCACATGTTCACCGAAGCGTACGTGTGAAGTCACAACGCCTCCACGCTGGGCCATGCCGGCTACTTCGGTCTTCTTGACGTCGTAACCCTGGGCCAGTGCGGTCTGTGAAAGAATCTCGGCGGCGGTCATCACACCCTGTCCGCCGATGCCGGAAACCAGGATGTTGGTGGTGCTTGGATTTGTCAATACGGGCTCACTTCAAGTCGGATTAGCTAAGGGTTGAGTGCAAGAAGATGGAAACGCAGGGTTGCTACCTGGTAAAGCTCTCCACTTGCACGATGGCGTCCGGTCCACAGGTCTTGGGACACAGGTCACAGCCGGTACAGGCCTGACTGTCTATGCGCACGAAGGCCAGCTCCTTCTCCTTGCCGTTGGGCTTGATCACGGTCTCCCGCCGGGTCACGTAGATCGCCGGGCAGCCCACGTCGAGGCAGTTCTTGCAACCGGTGCACTTGTCGTCCTCCACCGTGTAGGGGGCCTTGGTGCGGTAGAAATCGACCAAAACACAGGGTTGGTCCGTGATGATCACCGAGGTTTCCGGAATCTTCACCTCTTCACGCAGGGCCTTGAACAGGAAGGGCAGTTCGTAAGGATTGACCACCCGGATGCGTTCGGGTTTGACTCCCAGGGCCTCGCACAGCTTGCGGAAGTCCACCTGAGGTGATTCATCTCCGTGTATATCCCTTCCGCTGGCCGGGTTGTCCTGCCCGCCGGTCATACCAACGGTCCGGTTGTCCAGCAACAGGATGGTGACGTTGCCCCGGTTGTAGGTGATGTCCAACAGCCCCTGCATACCCATGTGCATGAAGGTGGAGTCACCGATCACACCGATGATATGCTTGTTGGCATCCGCCTCGACCCGGCCCTTGTCCATGCCCAGGGCAACACCCATGGAGGCACCCATGCAGATGGTCGTATCCAGAGCATTCCAGGGGTGCCCCGCACCCAGGGTGTAGCAGCCGATGTCCCCTGATATGCTGGTGTTCCTGATCTTGGACAGGCAGTAGTAGATGCCGAGATGAGGACAGGCCGCACACATGGTAGGCGGTCGCGGGAACAGGTTTTTGCCGATGTTGGCATCTACCCGTACTGAGGGTACGAGTGCGGGCTTTTCGTCGTTTGCCTCCCCGGTAACCAGTTCCTCACCCAGCAGATCGGCGATGGCAGGACGCAGCACATGGGGTGCCAGTTCCCCCTCCCGGGGAAGGATCTCTTTGCCCGTAACGCCGATGCCGGCAGCCTTCATCTCGGTCTCCAGCAGCGGCTCCACCTCTTCTACCACCACCAGTTGTTCCACGCCGGCAGCAAATCTGCGAATCATCTCCATGGGTGGCGGGTAGCTGAAGCCCAGCTTGATGATCGGGGAGTCCGGAAACGCTTCCCGGACGTGCATATAGGTCGGTCCGCAGGTTACGAATCCCAGACGTTTGTCATCCCCATCCTGGATGAAATTGAGTTCACTGCCTTCGCTGAACTTTCGCAGGGCGTCTTCCCTTTCGAACATCATCGGGATGCGTTTCTTGGCATTCCCCGGCACCATGACATACTTGGCGGGGTTCTTCTGGAATCCCTGTTCCAGGCGAAACGCTTTGCGTTCACCCGTTACCACGACCCCTTTGACGTGACAGATGCGGGTGGTCATGCGCAGTATCACCGGTGTACCGAACTGCTCGGACAGCCCGAACGCCAGTTTGATCTGCGCGTAGGCCTCCTGGGCGTCGGCGGGCTCCAGGATGGGTACATGGGCAAAGCGCCCCCAAAAGCGTGAATCCTGTTCGTTTTGCGAGGAGGACAACCCTACGTCGTCGGCAACGGCAATGACCAGTCCGGCTCCGACGCCCACCACGGTCTGGGTCATCAGGGCATCCGATGCCACGTTGAGACCCACATGTTTCATGGCGCAGAAGGCGCGGCTGCCCGCCATGGAGGCGCCTATGGCCACTTCCAGGGAAACCTTTTCATTGACCGACCACTCGGTGTACATCTCCGGATACTGGGAGGCGTATTCCAGTATCTCGGTGGAGGGCGTGCCCGGATAGGCCGCGGCCACCTTGCAGCCGGCCTCCCAGGCGCCGCGCGCCACTGCCTCGTTGCCTGACATGAAGCGCCGGCCGCCGGCCGGGAGGGGATTTACCGCATTCACTTTTTATATTCTCCTGATTGAATTCTCTTGGCAGGTTTACACCGGGCGTGTTACCGGTTGTCCACGACCCGTATTGCCTTGCCCTGGGAACGGGGTATCTCCCCAACGTCCTTGATACTGACCCTGCAGCTGACGCCGATAAAATCCTTGATGTCTCTCACCACCTTCGCGGCAATGCGATCCCGGTTTTCCCGGGGTTGCTCCATCAAAGGAGGGCTCGCCTCCACATTGACCACCATGGTATCCAGGCTTCCCTCGCGGAAGATCTCGATCTGATAGAAGGGTGACAGGGTCTCGGTCTGCATCAGCACCGATTCCACCTGGGAAGGAAAGACGTTGACACCGCGGATGATCAGCATGTCGTCGCTGCGTCCGGTGATGCGCTGCATCCGCACATGGGTGCGCCCGCACTTGCACGGGGCAGGGTTCAATACCGAGATATCCCGGGTGCGGTAGCGGATGATGGGGAACGCCTCCTTGGTCAGGGAGGTGAAGACGATCTCACCTTCCTCGCCATAATCGAGGGGCTTGCCGGTGTCCACGTCAACGCACTCCACCAGGAAATGGTCTTCCCAGATGTGCAGGCCGTTCTTGGCCTCGATGCATTCATTGCCCACACCGGGGCCGATGACCTCGGAAAGCCCGTAGATGTCGATGGCATCGATGCCGAGCCGGGACTCCAGTTCGTAGCGCATCTCCTCGGTCCAGGGTTCTGCACCGTGGATGCCGACCTTGAGAGGCAGTTTCCGGATGTCCACACCCATGGCTTCCGCCTCCTCCGCCAGATTGAGGGCGTAGGAGGGTGTGCAGCTGATGCCGGTGGGTGCGAAGTCCTGCAGCAGCATGATCTGTTTCTGGGTCTGGCCGCCGGACATGGGTGTGACCATCACCCCCAGTTCCTCGCCGCCGTAATGCAACCCCAGGCCGCCGGTGAAGAGCCCGTAACCGTAGGCATTGTGCAGGCGATCTCCCGGCCGCATGCCGGAGGCCGCGAGACAGCGTGCCACCAGCTGGCCCCAGGTGCGAATATCCCGCCTCGTATAGCCGACCACGGTGGGTTTGCCGGTGGTGCCGGATGAGGCGTGCACCCTGACCACCTGTTCTGTGGGCACCGCGAACAGGCCGAAAGGATAGTTTTCCCTCAGATGCTCCTTCTTTGTGTAGGGCAGCAGCCTGACGTCGTTCAGGGACTTGATGTGGTGGGGTTTGACCCCCAGGTCTTCCATGGCATCGTGATAGAAACTCACTGTGTGATAACAGCGTTCGACGGTCGCCCGCAGGCGCTTCAGCTGCAGGGCCTGGAGGTCCTCCCGTGGCATGGTTTCGACGTCGCTGTGCAGAATCATTGCTGTTCCCCGTTGATCCAATCAGATACCGAATCCGGCCGCCGGAATACCGTGCCGGTGAAAAGCCCGACCAAAACGTCGTCTCCCGTCTTCACCTCCACGCTGTATAGCCCCGTGCGGCCTGTTCGGTTCTCTTCCCTTGCTGTAGCGGTAAGGCGGTCGCCGAGGCGGCTGCCGGCCGGAAAGTTGATCTGGGCCGAGAGGGCCACCGCCACCTTGCCGTGGGAGTTCGAGGCTACCGCGAAGGCAAAATCGGCGAGACTGAAAGTTGCCCCTCCGTGGGTGAGGCCTACGGCATTGAGCATATTCTCAGTGACGGTCATGGAGACGCGGCAGTAACCCGGTGCCGTCTCTTCAAGCTCCATGCCCAGAAGCCCGGCCAACCGGTCTTCCCGCCGCATCCATTCGCCGATCTCCTGCGCCTGTGCTGATTGCTCACCCATAAAGCGGTTATTTTAATCGTCTGTGGCCCTATAAACCAATTTTGTCTTGATCTGAATTAATGAGTTCAAGCGGGCGGAAGACGAATGGTGGCCGAAAGCACCAAATGGCAACGGGAATCCAGTTACTAGTTACTAGTAACCTGGGACTTTGGTAGTTCCTCAGTAATCAGGTCGTATCCCAGGTCCTGCAGATGATCGTCCAGACTCTTTGGGTTTTCAGCACGATATCTGATAATCGCGATGCGCATACCGGTTTCATCTGGGGAAATCGGTGATACCACCGTGGCGATATACCCACCATACTCATTGATCGTCTTCATCAGCTTGCCCAGGGCGCCCGTCTCGTCGGGCAGGTGGATCGCGATGCGGGCGGTATCGGTGAGATTGGAACCCGTGATCTCCAGCAGAAAGTCCAGAATGTCGTCTTCCGTGACCAGACCCACGAGGCGCCCCTGGTCCAGAATCGGCAGGCAGCCGACCTTGTGCTGGCGCATCAGCTTTCCTGCTTTTTCCACCAGGGTGTCGGGTGAGCAGGTTACGGGGTTTTTTTGCATCACCTGATTGATGGTGATCCGGGATGTCAGGTAGTTGACCTCTCCCACCGAAAGCGTCGTGATGTCAGATGGGCCCGAGCGGGCCAGCTCTTTGTGGCTGAAAAGACCCAGGAGCTGGTCGTTTTCATCCACCACCGGCAGGAACCGGCGATTTTTTTCCGCCATGACCTTGGCGGCGTGGGTCAGTTTGGTTGAGGCTGTGGTGGTATCCACCGGCTGTGACATGATCTGGGAAACGTACATGTTGGTTAAGGATCTTCCGTTGGTTGTGTCTGACTATGTAGTTTAGTGCCTTCCCGCCGGGGTGGGGACATTTGTCGTTAGTATCCGAGGTAGGCCTTGCGCACGGCTTCATCGGCAAGCAGTGCCGATGAACTCGCAGACAGCACAATACGCCCGGTCTCAAGCACATACCCCCGGTTCGCGATGCCCAGCGCGGCCCGGGCATTCTGCTCCACCAGCAGGATGGTGACCCCCTTTTCATTCAGCCCCTGTACAACCCGGAAGATCTCCTCGACCAGTAAGGGGGCCAGACCCATGGAGGGTTCATCCAGGAGCAGAAGCCGGGGGCGCCCCAGCAGGGCGCGGCCGATGGCGAGCATCTGTTGCTGCCCGCCGGACAGGGTGCCCGCGGTCTGTCTGGACCTCTCCTTAAGAATGGGAAACAGTTCGTAAATGGACGCCAGTTCCGACTCCACCCAAGCCTTGTCCCGTCGAACGGCGAAGGCGCCGAGCCTCAGGTTGTCGTCCACACTCAGGGGTGGAAAAACCTGCCGCCCCTCAGGCACATGGCAAATGCCCGACCCGACGATCTGATGCGAGGCAAGCCGGGTGATCTGCCTGCCGTCAAACATTATCTCCCCGCCGCTGGGCGCGAGCACACCTGAAAGTGTGTGCAGCAGGGTGGTCTTGCCGGCGCCATTGGCCCCCACCATGGCTACCAGTTCACCCTGGTCCACTTCCAGGGATACCTTGTCGAGGGCCTGGATCGGACCGTAGTGGGTTGATAGATCCCGGATCCGCAGCAGCGGCGAATCAGAGGGCATACCGCACCTCACCACCCAGATAGGCCTCGATCACCCGGCGGTCATTCTGAATCTCTACGGGGGTGCCCTCCGCCAGTCGGCTGCCGTAGTCGAGTACCAGAACGCGGTCGGAGACCTGCATGACCAGGCCCATATTGTGCTCCACGAGCAGCACCGTGATACCCGAATCGCAGATACGGCGAATGAGCTTACGCATCTCCAGGGTTTCCGTGTCGTTGAGTCCGGCCGCGGGTTCGTCCATCAACAGCAGCCTGGGCTGCACCGCCAGTGCCCGCGCGATCTCGAGACGTTTCAGCACGCCATAGGGCAGGGAGCCGGCCTCCTGTCCAATGAACTTATCCAGGTTGCAGATGGCGAGGGCCTCCTGTGCCCATTGCCTGGAAAGCATTTCTTCCCGCTTTATCCGGGGCAGCCGCAGGGCTGCGCTGAACAGGCCGGTGCGGGTGCGCAGATGACAACCCACCATGACATTGTCCAGTACGCTCATGTTGAAGAACATCTGAAGATTCTGGAAGGTCCGTGAGATGCCCAGTGCCGCCACCTGGTGGGGCTGACGGCCTACAACAACCCCCTGATCCATGAAACGGATGCTTCCCTCGTCCGGGCGGTAGATGCCCGAGAGCATGTTGAACAGGGTCGTTTTGCCCGCACCATTGGGGCCGATCACCGAGTAGACCAATCCTTCCGGGACTTCGAAACCGAGATCGGCAATGGCGGTTACCCCCCCGAAGGATTTTGTCAGCGCCTCGACTTCCAGCAGGGCCATGGGTTCTTAGGGCCTGTTAACACTATGCGGATACCCAGCGTTGGCCCTCCAATGAGGCCAGGCAAGGCGCGCAGAGCGAAGTTTGGTTGTTCCAAATGAGCGATGCGCAACGCCGGATGGCCTCATTGGAGGGCCAACCCGAAGGGACGGGGCCATTTTTCCCCATGACCGCGTTGCACTTTCGCTAATGTACGGCAGGTACACTACGCTCAGTGCGCCTTGTCCTGCGAAAAAATGGCCTCCGGCGATGGATATCCGCATAGTGTTAACAGGCCCTAATCTCCTGCGGTGTGCAGAGCAGCCGCGCGTCTGCGACTCAGCCACCGAAGCGCAAAACTCTGGAGTCCGACGAACAGGCCCTGGGGAAGAAATATCATCATCAGCATGAGAATTGCGCCGAAGATCATGACCTCGAAGTCTTCGAACACCACCAGCAGTTCAGGCAGAAAGGTGAGGATCAGGGCACCGAAGACGGCGCCGTATGTGGAGGCCATGCCGCCCAGCACCACCATGGTGACCAGCTCGATGGAGAAGAAAAAGCTGAAAGAGTCCGGGCTGATGAATGACTGCTGATGACAGAAAAGGGCGCCGGCCAGGGATGCGATGAGGGCGGCCAGCACGAATACCCCGGTTTTCGCAGCCGTTGTATTGATGCCCATCATTTCGGCTGCGACTTCTGAACCATGCAGGGCACGCAGGGCGCGTCCGCTGCGGGAATCTATGATGTTGAGTGCCAGCCACACCACGCCGAGCATGGTTGCCCCCATCGCCCAGTACCAGCGCAGGTCGGTATCGATAGCCCAGCCGAACAGAGATAGGGTGGGTATACCCCCCAGCCCGTCCGGTCCACCGGTGAGCTGCTCACCCTGGACCAGGATGATATTGATGATGATCCCCAGCCCGAGGGTGGCCATGGCCAGGTAGTGGCCTTTCAGGCGCAGTATCGGGCGGGAGACCAGAAAGGAGACGAGGCCGGTCAGTGCCAGTCCGGCCATGATCGCGGCCCAGGGGTCCCAGCCGTAGCGGGTTGTGAGGATGGCCGATGTGTAAGCGCCTATGCCGAAGAAGGCGGCATGGCCGAGGGATATCTGACCCGCATAACCCATGAGCAGATTCAAGCTCACCGCGAGGACGGCGTGCAACAGCGCCGTTACCCCGACCACCGTGACGTAGTAGTTGTCCGGGAACAGGAACGGCAGTATCAGCAGGATAACCGCAAGCAGCAAAAGACCGGTCAGCCGCTTCATACCCGTTCCGCGGTGGCCTTGCCGAAAAGACCGCTGGGCCGGAAGAATAGCACCAGCAGCAGGATGATAAAGCCGATGGCGTCCTTGTAGCCGGAGGAGATCAGTCCCGCAGCCAGGGATTCGATCAGGCCCAACAGAATGCCGCCCGCCACCGCGCCCATGGGGTTACCGAATCCGCCCAGGATGGCGGCGGAGAATCCCTTGAGACCGAGCATGACGCCGGCATCGTAGGAGGTGAAGGTGATGGGCGTGACCAGGATGCCGGCCATGGCGCCCAGAAAGGCAGACAGCCCGTAGGCGATCAACATCATCATGCCCACATTGATGCCCACCAGCTGTGCCGCCGTGCGATTACAGGAGCAGGCCAGGATCGCCTTCCCATGGGTTGTGTGGTTGAAAAACCAGTGAACACCGAGTACCAGTAGAGCGGCTCCCCCCATGACCCAGAGGTTCTGGGGCAGCAGCGTGGCCTTGCCTATGTGGATGGGCTGTTCACCGGAAAAATGGGGCAGGGCAAAGATGCTTTTTCCCCAGAGCAGCAGGGCTACGCCGCGCAGAAAAATCGAGGCGCCGATGGTGATGATAATAGTGGTGACCACCGAGGCGCCCCTCGCAGGCGCAATGGCGAACCGTTGCAGCAGGATGCCCACGCCAATGGTGACCAGCACAGCCAGGGGCAGGGAAAGAAAAATGGGAAGCCCGTCTCCTGCGGACATGGCTATTGCACTCATGGCACCCATCATCACGAACTCTCCCTGGGCGAAATTCACCACATCGGAGGCGTTGTAGATAATGGCGAAGCCCAAAGCCACCAGGGCGTATGTGGCCCCGACGGTGATACCGGTGAGCAGGAATTGAAGGATCTGGTCAAACATGTCTGGATGTAAAAAGCAGGAGCGGGCAAGCCCGCTCCTGCTTTGTCCGGGTGAACCCGGTATTTAATTCACGATGGTCCAGTCGCCGTTTCTGATCTCCAGCATCTTGAAGGCCTTGAGGCTGAGACCGAGGTGGTCGCGCGGGCTCATGTTGTAGATGCCGCCGGTTCCGATAAAGCCCTTGGTCTTTTCGATCTCGTCGCGGACCTTTGCCTTGTCGGTGGATCCTGCCCGTTCGATGGCCTCGAGGGCTATGTGAAGTCCGTCGTATGCGTGTCCGCCAAAGGTGGATACCGGACCGTACTTGGCTTCGAACTTCTTTTTGTATGCGAGCAGCACCGGTTTCTGGGGATCGTTGTCCGGCAACATATCGGCCACCAGCAGGGCGGCGGCGGGCAGTCGCACGCCTTCCGCGGCGTCACCGGCCAGCTCGATGAATTTTTTGGAGGCCACGCCGTGTGACTGATAAAGGGGCAGATCTATGCCGAGCTGGCGCACGTTCTTGGTGACAATGGCGGGGCCGGTGCCAAAGCCGAAATTGAGGATCGCCTGAGCATTGGTATCCCGGATCTTTGTCAGCTGGGCCGTCATGTCGGTGTCTTTTGCGCCGTATGACTCGTCGGCCACGATTTCGATGCCGTACTGCCGGGCCAGTTGCAGACTCTGTGCGCGACCCGACTTGCCGAAGCCGCCGCTGCCGCTGATAAGAGCTATCCTGGAAATGCCGCGCCGTTGCATATCGCCATAGATCTTGGCGGCTGCCATGGAATCGGTATGGGGCATTTTGAAGGTCCAGTATTGGACGGGGTTGATGATCTTGACCGAGCCAGCCAGCGAAATGAAGGGGATCTTTGCCTTGTCGACCAGGGGCATAACCGCCAGGGTGGATCCCGAGGTCGATCCGCCGACGATAATGTCCACTTTGTCTTTCTGGATCAACCGCTTTGCGAAACCAACCGACTTCTTGGGATTGCCGCCGTCATCGTAATGAACAAGTTCGATCTGCCTGCCGATGACGCCGCCTTTGGCATTGATCTCGTCGATGTACATCTGAAGCGTCTTGAGTTCCGGGTCCCCGAGAAACGAAGCGCCACCGGTTACAGCCAGAAAGCTGCCGATCTTGATTGGCTCGGCGGCAGGTGCCTGCCCGGCGGCCAATGTCAGAAGCAGGCCGGCTGCCAGTGTGGTTAGGGTCTTGCGAACGTTCATTGATCTCTCCTCTCTAGCTTTATGTTTACTGCTGAACTTTATTCCTGTGCGCTCGGTACCATCACCTGAAGCCGGCGTACTCCTGGACAACCGCGGTTGGCAGCAGCGGGTGTGCCGGATTATCGGATCCCAGACGCTGGATCGTGGAAATAAAGGGGGAATATTAAAGGGAATTGCAGCCCGAGCAAAGTCATTATCCATGACGGGCAAAATCAAGCCCCGGAGATTGGGGCTTAAATTGTGGAATCACTCGGCCAGGGGGAGGCGGAATCAAAACCCATACCGCACTGCCTGTAGCCTGACAGGGCCCGTTTTTTCTCCAAGCGATTAGGAGGGTGTCAGGCGCTCAGATTTTTCCTCATCTTCGTCATGGCCGCCTTTTC
>JAHEHQ010000378.1 GCA_024644505.1 Gammaproteobacteria bacterium | reverse complement strand
ACGCCGGCCCCTACACCATGCTGAGTCTGTTATTTGTCCTTACCGCGCTCCTCGGACTCGTCCCGTCCAACACCGCCGCAGCGGTGCTGGTCGCCCCCATCGCGATCTATGCCGCCAAGTTACTGGAAGTCTCGCCCTATCCTTTCGCGGTGGCCGTCCTGATTGCCGCTTCCGCTGCTTATGCGACACCGATCTCCACGCCGGTGGTCACGCTTGTGGTCGACCCCGGCCGCTACAAATTCTCCGACTTCGTCAAGGTGGGTGTACCGCTCCTGTTCCTGACCTATCTGGTCACCCTGGTCGTAGCACCCTTGATCTTTCCTTTTTACCCCTCGTAAACTGACCACTGTTTTCTGGCAAGGGGGCCTGCAATGCTGAGAAAGATCCAAAATTTCTTCGACGAACGGCTCTTGCCGGGTGGTGTATCGGGAGATTCGGACACGGAGCATGTGCTTCGTCTTGCAATCGGCGCCCTGCTGTTGGAAATGACCCATATGGATGGGGAGGTATGGCCTGAGCAGCGTAAGGCCGTGGAAACGGCGGTGCTGGACCATTTCGACCTGGAGGAAGAAGAGGCAGAGGAGCTGCTGGCACTGGCCGAGGCGGAGCGCGCCGAGTCCACGGACTACTTCCAGTTTACCTCGCTCATCAACGATGCCTACACCCAGGACGAAAAGATCAGACTCGTGGAACTTCTGTGGCATATTGCCTATGCAAACGAATCCCTGCACAAATACGAAGAGCACATGGTTCGAAAAATCGCGGATCTTCTGCATGTCTCCCACAAGGCCTTTATCGCGGCCAAGTTCAGGGCACGGGGAGATAACTGAAGCCTTGTATCACGCATTCATCAACGCAACGACCGTGGGGTACGGTGATTCCCCTCCCACAGAAAGGCCCTCCAAATCGCTGGCGATCCTGCTGGCGTTCATCGGCCTTGTTTTCACCGGCATTGTCGTGGCAATAGCAATACATGCTGCAGACTATGCGTTTGGGATGGTCCACGAGATCGGTGGATTTCTGGACAGGATTCGGCGGTAGTACTTATTGATCTGATGAGCCGGCAAACTGCATCAATCCCTGTGTCCATAGGGTGGAAGAGTTTGCAGGCGTGTGTCAGGCACCCCTTTTCCAACCGTAAAATGGTATAGACACTGCCACCGGCTGTCCCGGATGCCAAACAGATCATGCATGGCATCATCAAAATAACACCCGATACCCGTACCCTGAATACCGGCCGCTTCCGCTTCCAGATAGAGCACCTGGCCCAGTATACCGGCCTCCCAGAACAACCGGCGGTAATACCAGGCGCCTGATTCGATGGCGCGGCTGAAATCAGCCAGCATACCGAGGCTGAATGCACCGTCAGCAGCTATCTCCTGATGACAGGAGATAGTCCGTGACGCCTGTCTGGCATCACCTTCGAGCAGTCGAAAAAAGGCGAGATGCGACGGACAGTCCGCAGGCTTCCGCCAATCGAATTCATCGCGCAACAGCACCTTTTGCAACCGTTTTTCCGCCAATTCATCCCTGATCAAAACATACAGGCCAGGTTCAAGTCCGGTGATCCGGTGAACAAACAGCAGTAAGTGGATACGTGGCGGATAGGGCCAGGTATTCCAGGGCGTTGTATCAGACCTGGGCAACAAGGCATCCAGCAGCCTGTAGAAAGCATCGCACGCCATGGCAGTATTGCCGTCGCACGCCTGCATACTGCGGCGCCGGCGTATCAATGTTGCCGCCTGGATTTCACACGGGTTTTCACGCAGTGGGGGCCAATCGCCCGCACGGTTCGGCTCTGGAGGCGTGACAGGCTTTTGCGTTGCGGTGGCGACCTCGGCAATGACAGGCCAGTCATGTTGTGGGTTGGCTGTCAGCAGGTTCGCCCTGCCCCGCCATTTGGCTGTCCGTACCAGAGGGATAAGTGCTTCGAATTCCGCAGCGGGACTCCCGTCCGGTGTCACCCACAGGATCAGTTCGGGTTCTTCGGGCTCGGCCTGCGCATAGTCTTGGGATCGATCCAGGCCCAACACCCGGGCAATCTGCTCGTCTCCCCAGTGCGAAAGCAGTCTGATACGCCAACCCAAGGCGGCGGCCGCGTAGCCTATGGCCGCTAATGCATGGCCTGTGTCATGTTGACAGTAACGAAATGCACGTTCACCGTATTTCCATGCCTCACGCCAGTGAATTGAGGACAAACCGATCAGGACACCTCCGGAAACAGGCAGGGGGCAGGCACAACGCTGTTCCAGGCCATGGTCGAAGCTCTGGTAGTGGTAGACACCCCCCGGCAGGCCCTCCATATCACCGCACACGACATAAGTTTCGGTAGGATGCAGATTGCCGCTGGAGGGATTGCAGCGCAGCGCCCAACGTGATCCCTCATACTGTTTCCAGGCGGATATACCCAGAGACAATTCCAGAAGGACCGAAATATTGTCATGGTTGAGTGGCCGTACCTGAACCCGTTCAGGGGCATGGATATCCTTGTACCGGGTGGACAGATTGTCCGCCATCAAAGGCAGGTTAACGCGCCCTGCTCCGGCGAAGCGTCGGAAAGGATCGGGCTGCGACGCCCAATCCAGCCCATGGGGACCCGCAGCATAGCGTTGCATATGGTGTTTGGTACGCTGATGATATTCGCGCACGATATTCCGGTCATTTCTTCCCGGGCTGTTGGGGTCAGAGTTTTTCACTTGTCATTTGATCAAGCTTGCTGCATCGGACATTAAGTCCTGGCCAATTCTTGTTATACGGTTTGGTAAACCGAGTGTCCACAACGAGGAAGTATGGACGGCGCGCAGTAACTCAACCGGATGATCCTGATCAAGTATCCTGTGATCGAGCAAGGACATTTCCATCGGCCCTCCCTGGCCATCCGCATCCCTCGGACTTGCGTTCCAGGTTGTTGGCACGACTGCCTGATAATTCCTGATCAGGCCATCTTCAATCACGATGTAGTGTGCCAATGCACCTCTCGGTGCCTCAACCAGACCGACGCCCCGGGCACTCATGGGCCAGCAAGACGGATCCCAAAGACTGTCATTAAAGGTGTCAACGTCTCCTGCCCAGATGTTTTTCTCCAGGCGGTTGAGCAAGTCAGGCAGGGCGTCAGCAATGAGCTTGGTTTCGATGTTTCTTGCCAGTGCCCGCCCCAGCGTCGAGTTAGGCCAATGCGGCTTTTGGGTCGCGCCTCTGAAGACTGATCTCTATTCTTATGATCA
>JAHEHQ010000377.1 GCA_024644505.1 Gammaproteobacteria bacterium | reverse complement strand
GCCTTTTCTATTTTTTTTATCAGCTTGACCTTTGGCTTATATTCCCTTTTGGGTGCATGCTGTTCATCCGGTCGGGCCGCAGCATGCCGCGACCCCAAGGCCAGCTTGAATCTGTGGCGTAGCTGTCCATCCGCAGGATCGAGGCTGGTCATGCCGTGGCCCGCTACCTCTTCTTCCGGAACACCGTAGATATTCAACCAATGGTTTAATCCGCCTTCGAGAATATAGGCGTTGGGTTTCGCCAGTATCATCAGACGCTTCCATGCCTCGGTTGCGAGTATCTCGTCATTGCTGACAACCACCACGACAGCGTTTCCCGGCAACTCCCGTAACCGATCGCGATGGCTGTACAGAGAATCGACAGGCACCCGTTCAGAATCCATGAGATGAAACTGATTCCAATCCGCTTCCGACCGTACATCGAGAATGATCAAGGCCACATAGTCTTCGTTCATCAGATACAACAACTCTGCCGGGTCGATCTGCACCTGCCTGCTCAGCAACCTCGGTTCGAATTCGGGTGCCATGTACCGCCACTTTTCTTCCAGGTCCGGCTGACCGTAGAAGGCGAGGGCCGCAGAGGCAGCAAGCAGTATGAACGAACCCAGCAATCTAAGGTTGAAAATAGATTTCATTTTCGCTTCCCATACATAGCGGTGCGAATCCAGCCAAATCCCAGAAACATCAGCAAGGCCATGACAACCAGAAGAAAAACAACGACACCGATCTCAAGACCAAAGAGTTCCGGGAGAGTAAATCGCCCCAGGTAACCCGAATGCCAGAACTCATTGAAAAGGCCGACCGTCTCGCCAAAGGCGAAGACGCCTGCCACCAACCCAAGGAAGAAAAATGCCCCATCCAACTTCAGGGTGGCCATGCTTACAAGGGATGTCCCGGGGCAATACCCACCGATGATAAAACCCACACCCATGACGACGCCGCCGAGAATACCGGACCAGAGGTAGGTCGGATTGACCCAGATCTCGTCATAGTCGAGAAGGCCCAGTGCGGTCGACCAGAAGATCAGCACCATGGCAACCACGATGGCGGTGAACATCACCTTTAGGACATGCAGTCTCCTGAAGTAGAACTGTGCCGCCAGCACCCGTGCGTCACCGAAGCCGCTGGACTCCAGGATAAAGCCGAATGCAAAACCGATGGCCACATAAATCAGATAAGATCCGGCAACACCGAACAGAGCCGCTAGATCGAAAGGTGCCATGATTCAGCCCTCCTTTCCCGGCAGCCACAGACGTCTGACGAACCATGCCAGCAGATAACCACCGGCGAACACCGCCAGCATGAAAGCCCAACTACCCACGGACAGAACAGCGCCCCCACTCAATGCCTGGCCGGAAGTGCAACCCCGTGCCAGACGGGCGCCATACCCCATGATCATGCCGCCGAGAAAGGCGTAAAACCAACGACTGCGGTCGGATATCTGAGGACCGCGGAATGTCTGCATCTTCACCCGGCCCCGGATAAGCCCCGAAGCGAACCCCCCGATCAGGACCCCCAGCACCTCCCAGACGATCCAGTGCCCCAGGGGGTCCCTGTCGCCGCCAGCCATGCTGGCCAGATAGGGTGTTGTATCCACATGTTGGGATACCACAAGATCTTCCACCGCCACCACTATCCGGCTAACACCCCCGGAGGCCCCCAGGCCGTGACCGGCAATGTAAAAAGAGAGAAACAGGAGCAGCCCCAGGAGGACTCCACCAAAGTAGGGGTTCCAATAAGTCTCATTGTCCTTTCTAACATTCATGATTCACTCTGTCTCTCCGCTGAGCGCCCTGTAAGACTCGGACACATCACGCGCCGGCATGAGCCGTAAGACGCCATCCACACCAATATCCAGATTCCCATCCAGCTCGATTTCTCGAAGTTTCTGCATCAGTACGGGCCTCGTTCCCGCCGGCACATAGGCAGCCAGGTCGAATCCCTTCGAGCCCTCTTCCTTGTCGGCGTGACATGCTTCACAGCGACGGTTGACCTGATCCCCATGACGTATGTTGTGATGGATATGATAGGCCCTGATATCGCCGCGAACCGCCGGCTCTTTGACACCCAAAGCCTCCAGACGACCCTTTATCAGGGAGACCTTGGCCGCGCCGTCCAGGCGCAGTTCACCGCTAGCCAATCGACCGTCCCTATCGGTGTCAAACGCCACCAGAACGTCCGCGGCGAAGGTGGAGCCGTCAGTCCAGGCCCTGCGTACGAGTTCCGGAGATATCGGCTCCTTTCCATCACCATCAACCCAATACCAATGGGTCACCAGGTTGTAAGGCAGTACCTGGCGCCTGCCCTGGACACTCCTCCCCACGCGCAGCAGAGGCCGGTATCCGTCGATATAGGCATTCACAAGGTTATCCACATCGCCGGTCACCACCCCCCGATAACCCACCTGGGGTGAGCCGTCAGGCCACATCACGGTGGCATCGACGAACTGCTGTGCCGCCATTTCCAGCTCCGGCACATGGCAGGACTCACAGGCAACGGCCTCAAAGTGCCGCTCCCGCTCCGGCAGCCATGTGTGGGTGCCAGCAACGGCGTGGCAGCTCGCACAGCGCCTTCGGGTATCCGTTGTCGGTTGGACCTCGGCGGCCTTGTCAGCGCTCGCCAAACGCTGGGGCCGCCCCCTGGAGTAGTGACAATCGCCGCAGGAGACCAGACGCTCGGCGTGAACGTCCCAGGCCAGGTCCAAACTGTCCTTGCCTTCGAGGTTCATGGCGGAAAGGCGGATCCGTTGCGGAGAAAACACCTGACCTGTCTTTTCCGTTGTCCAGTGGCGATGGTCGCCCAGGCTCACAAACAGCGGACGGGTACCATCATGCACCAAACCGTGGCATGCGCCGCAATTTTCTTCGGTCACAGGACCCAGAGCCACCTTGGCTTCGCCGTCCTCACCTACACGTTCACCGTTCCAATGAAAGCCGTCCGCTCTCCGCTCCACCAATCCGGAACCCACCAGGGTTGCCGTCACCGACCACTCCGGCTCGCCCTTTGCAAGGGCCGACAACCTGGCCTCGTGATTGGGATTTGACAGGTGGCACAGGAAACAGTCCATATGGCTGCCGTCATCGGCCGGGATGCGCGGACCGTTCCGCATCAGAATACGACGTTCCGGCGGCAGCAGCTCATCCCTCACACTGTTGTGATAGCTGTGGGCATCGAGAAACGCCTTGGTACCTGTCTCATGGCAGATGCCGCAGGACATCTCAACCGAGAG
>JAHEHQ010000376.1 GCA_024644505.1 Gammaproteobacteria bacterium | reverse complement strand
ATGCTGTTCATCAGCCGGGGATCGGCCGATTGAAATCCCATGATGGATTGTTTGACATCGCCCACCACTAAAGCGGGAACGCCATGCTGATGCAGTTTCCAAAGCATGGCAAATTGGAGGGGATTGGTGTCCTGGAACTCATCAATCACCAAACAGTCAAAACGCTGGGCGACATGCGCGATCACCTCAGGAATGTCGAGCATCTGCCGGGTCATATCAATCATGTCGGTATAGTCGATAATGCCCTTGTCGCGTTTACGTTGGAGGTAATCGGCCAACGCGTCCCATGCTGATTTCATGAGCACTTGAGCATGTTGTTTGGCATCGGCAAGAGGTCCTGGATGAACGTGCAATTCTTTGGCATGCGCCATGATTCCACGTGCCAATTCCTGGTAGTCGGCCGGAAGCTGGTTGTCGGATTTAAACACCTTCAGTCGTTGGAGTTTTTTCCACAGCCTCCAGTCCTCATCGAGCGCCGACGTGCGGGCAGCTTCGGTAAGCCAGCGATAATCGGCTTCGACCGCCTTTTTTGCGCCATCGGAGTTCACATGGTCGCGCATGCAACCAGGGTACTTTTTAAGTAAGCGCTGGGCGCAGCGTCTGAGCAGGGTTGTTAGTGTATCCGCATCTTCGGTTGGGCCATACATCCGCTCAATATATTGCAGCGCATAGGCCAGTCGCTCTGCGCGATTCAGATCTCCGCCGATTACCCGAAGCATTTGGACACATTTGAGTATGTGGTTGCGAAACTGGCTTGCGCTATCGGCTCCACTGGCCCAATCATACCGGTATCCAAACGCCTGCAGCTTGCGGCTGATGCTTTCAATTCGGTCGATTTTGGCAATGGCCTTGCGCAGGAGCATTCCCTCTTCATCCTCTTCCAGCAGGCGGGTGTCGGGCGAACACTGGGCTTCGAAGGCATACTCCACCAGCAGACGGTTGCCGAAACCGTGAATGGTCGTGATAAAGGATTGGTCCAACCGCAAGGCATCTTCCGGTTGATTTCGGGCCATTAGTTCAATGCGAATGCGGTCACGCAGCTCGCTGGCGGCGGTCTCGGTAAACGTGACGGCAGCAATGCGGTCCGGGCTTACATCTCCAGAAACCACCCAGTCGGCCAGCTGCTCTTTAATCCGGTAGGTTTTGCCGGAACCGGCACCGGCAGGAACCATCGTAAGTTCGGGCAGCGCAATCATGATGACTCCTCGGCGGTGTGCATGAACAGACGCAGTAAAGGACTGTTGTCCAGGGCATAGATCGGGATGCTGGCGTTCTTGCCCCACCACTTTTCATCGTTAGTAGTATTGAGCATAACCTTTCCCGAACGAATCTCGGCCAAGCGTTGATCCAGATGCTTCATAGCTGCAGAAGAGATGTCATTATCGATAATCTCCAGGCCCGGTACCGTTCCATCAGCAGGGATAACGCTATCCGACAAGGCCGTCTGATCGTTGAGGAGGTAATAGATCACCCCGATATCCGCTGGCGTCGTTTCCAGATCAGGAAGCCCGCCGGTTTGGATCATCAAACGATACAGGTGAGCCTGGAGGTCAAATTGACTGCGCATGCGATTGCGTCGCTTACCGCTGGACGATTTCTTGTAATCCACGACCAACAACTTGTCGGAAGGCAGTTTCAGCAGCAAATCGCTTTGTCCACGTAATGGGATATCATGGTAAATGCCTCTCAACCATTGCTCAGCACCAATCACGGCGGCGTCCCACGAGGCCAATAAATCTCGCCAACGCTCTGCGGCACGGACAATTTCCGATTCCAGCTTGAGCCGTTCAACCCGCCAGTCCGGGCTGCGCAGAAAGGGAGCCAATTGCAGCGTAAATTGGTTCAATAAAACTGGCGCCTTTTCACGGATGGACTTGATATCAATAAGGGGTTTTCCGGCAGGAAAAAGTTCCTCAAATACACGGTGAGCAAGAGTTCCCGCGGTCATTGGATCCAATTCGTCTGTCACCCACTGTCTGGGCTCGCAATCCAATCGCCCAAGAAACCACGCCAACGGAGAGACCATTAAGGTATCCGCTGCACTGGGAGACAGAGAGATCGGTTTATCGGGCTTTTGGCTGAGGGCGGCCAACAGATCGAGCTTCAGATCGATATCAGCGATGGGTAGTGAACGTGGTGATACGGGTGCATTTTTAGAAGCGATGGCCAATTCAGGGGCCTTCTTGCGGTCTTCCCGGCGTCCTAACTCCGATACCAGCTCTTCAGGTTGACAGGCGAATCGGCGGGCCAGAAATACCAGGCTGCCGGAGGGTTCCAGGGTGTTGCCGGCAGGGTCGCGACGCGAGAAAAGGAGGGTAAGCCTTTCGCATGCCGAGGCAAGTTGACGAACAAACACCTCTCTTTGCCGCTCTCTAAATGATTCAGCGGTCGCTACCGCCCATCCATTTGAGGCCACCTGTTCCCACTCAGCTTCCGTAAAGACCGCCGATGCCCGGCTTCCTGATGGAAAGTGGCCGTCGTTGAATCCAAGGACCAGAAGATGTTTGACGGTGCGCCATGGTTCCAGACCTTCATGGAAAACGGCGACCCCTTCTTGCCAATAGAGGCGATCTTCAGTGGTGTAAATTTGCTCCGGCTTGGCAATGGAAAGCAACCGATCCCATTGGATGTCGGGCATGTCCTTCATTGCACGCAAGAGTTTATCAACACAGCCTACGGCACGCTGCCGATGATCCGGCAGCCAGTCACCTGCTTCGAGCAGAGATCTAAAGCGTTTTAAATGCAGTTCAAGGGTTTCTATCGTATCTGCACCCTCATCCAATAATCCCATGAGTCGCTTGGCATGGCCATCAAGCTGTTTTTTTCTCAACAGCACATCACTGTCCATGACCGCCTGGGCATAGTTGTGGCCCTCTTCCATGGACCAGGGCATCAAGGGCGATGAGAGCAACGCTGCGATGGACATGATCGGCGCCGGTTTGCGCAGGCACACCAACAACAGGCGAATCACCTCTTTGCCCACATCGCGCTGGTGAATCGCACGTTCCAGACCGGACAACGGTAAGCAGTATCGATTGAAGACGGTCTCCATGGTTTGTGTGGTAAATGCATCGTTGGGCAGCAATACGCCCCAATTACAAGCCTCATCGCCTTGGTCGAGGGCCTTTTGAACCATGCCGGCGGCGACTTCGATCTCCTCCATTCGGTCGCGGGCGGCAAGAACGCGCATGCTGCCATCCGACTGGATCGGTTGGTCTGATGACTCAAAAAGGG
>JAHEHQ010000375.1 GCA_024644505.1 Gammaproteobacteria bacterium | reverse complement strand
TCTCCTTTGAAATAAATCAACAGGCGTTTCGCGGGCAAGCCCGCTCCTTCTAAAGACAGGCCCTAAGTTAGTGTCTGTCCAAAAACATGTTTCACCGAAACCACGTCATCCCCGCGAATGCCGGAATGACGGAAGATGCTGTTTCCCGACGTACACTACCATTCAGCTTAAGTGTACCCGATACCCAGGGGATCCTTGGGATCTATCCCGTCCATGAACGGCAGCTTCCGGTCATGGTGGGTGATCTGGTAGACCAGGCCGATCCAGTTGGCCACGATCCCCTCCGCGGTGTCGTGCCAGGTGTTGTCCAGTCTCCCGGAAACCAGATTATCCGGGAATTGGGGCAGGGCGCCCCGGCTGTTCTGGGCAGCCAGCAGATGCGACCGGTATTCATCCAGTATCGCTTTTTCCCGATCCCGGAGAAAATGGTCCGGGAAGGGCGGGTAGTCGGATCGTTTGCCGGCCTCGTAATGTTGCACCTCCCGTTTGTACTCCTTGAGGAGGCTGACGGTGTCGTATTCCGGATGCCCCTGGTGATAAACGATGCGAAAGCCGTCCCCGCTCACGGCGAGATGCACACCGGCTTCCTCGCTCTCGGCCAATACCCGGAGCCCCGCCTGTTCGAACTGCTCCCGGCTGATCTCATTGAATCTGGAGTGGGGTACATTGAACAGGGTATTGACGTCGTGTACCAGCGGGTGGCCCCGTTCCATGACCCGGTGGGGGAATACGCCCCAACGCTTGAAGCCAAGGGGCTGGCGCCACTGCCCATGCCTCAGTTGCAGGACCGCATGGGTGGCCAGACAGGAACATAGGGTGGAAGTGACGTTTTCGAAGGCCCAATCGATCACCTCTCCGAGCGGTTCCCAGAAGGGTTCCTCATCCAGGTTTGGGTGGGTTGGGGTGGCGCCCGTGATTATCAGCGCGTCCAGCCCTTCCTTCTGGACTTGTTCGAAGGTGTCGTAATAGCTGTCAATATGCCTTTGCGCCCGCTCGCTTCGCGGGAGTTCTTTGAGGGTAAAGGGGTGTACGTAAAACTGGGCGATGGGGTTGCTTTCCCCGACCAACTTGAAAAATTGCCGTTCGGTGGCCTCCAGCGCCGCATCGGGCATCATATTGAGCAGCCCGATATGCAGCTCCCGGATGTGCTGATGCATCGCCCGTCCAGTTTCGAGTACAAACTGGCCGCTTTGGCGCAGGCGCTCAAAGGTTGGAAGTTTGTTGTGTGATACCAGCGGCATGGGATTCTCTCCTAGTCGTCCGAATTCCTCTCGATGGCGATCTCCACCAACTCGAGAAAATCCGTTTCATCTCTTACCTGATTCGCCTCCCGCGAGGTCACGGTATAACCGTGCGGCCTGGCGAGGGCCTCGTATCGGGGTATCCGGGAGTGAAACAGGCGGGGAAATATCCACCGGGTAAAGGCATCCGGGTCCATTTCGGCGGCATACTGGAGTCTGTTGATATCCAGATATTCGGTGATCTGCTCCTGAAGGAAATCGGGCCTGAAGTAGAGCGGTTTCGGGTCCTGCTGGGCGCGCCTGATGAGTTCCTGTTCCTCGGCGGGTTCGGTTACCTTTATGTAAAGGATCAGGGTGTGGCGGGCCAGAAGTTCCTCGGCGGCCGGTGTGTCCAGATCACAGATGCTGCCGGCCACGTCGTTTACCAGATGTTGATAACCATATATCTCGTGGGCCTTGCGCACGAAAACCGGCACTTCCATCACAGCATCGATTTCCGCCTGCCGATACAGGGCCTGTCTGCGCCTGAACTCTTCCAGGGGTACGCCCCCGAGCTCCGGGTTACCCAGTTTCCCGACGAAACTCAGCACCGGTCCGAGATCGTCGACGGTGATGTTGTTGCAGATATAGATTGCGTCTTTACGCAGCAGGTCTCGTAAAAACGGCGTCATCATCGCCTGCTGCTTGATCAGGTCCATGATGGGTTCGTCCAGGTACCGGGTGCCTATCCGGTAATCCACGGAGTAGTGAAACCAGTTGTGGCGCCTCAGTTGGGTGGCGAGGTAGGTCTTGCCCACCCCCGACATGCCGATCAGGGTGATGTTCTTGTTCTTCCAGGCTTTGAACTCTTCGACACTCAGTTTCACTTCCGGTGGTCCTGCGCGAATGGGTGGCAATGGGTGCGTATTCTAACCGGGATGCAGGTGGCTTCCCATGCTGGATATCTGAGTCCTGTTAACAGGCGGTAACATAAAGAATTTTCAAAGCCAACCGATAATCCTGTGGAGACACTCCGCACGCCGGCAGCATTTTGGTGTCAGCTGCCGGGCACCGGGGTGACTGTGTGAGATAGAAGTTTTTTGAGCTGCGGGCGACAAATCAGATGGCCATTAGCATAGATCAATCAGCGGACGGCCCGTTTGTGGTGATCAAGGTCACCGGGCGATTCGACTTTTCCTGTCATCAGGATTTTTCAGAGACCTTCAGGCTCTACCCGCCGGGGGAGAAAGGTTATGTGGTGGATCTCTCCGAGGCCGACTACATGGACAGTTCGGCCCTGGGTATGCTCTTACAGCTTCGAGAACACGCAGACGAGTCGGCGAGGGTATCGCTGATCAACGGCAGTGAGGGCGTCAATGAAATGCTGCGTGTCGCGAGCTTTGATAAGCTGTTCGATATCGGTGAGCTCTCAAACCCGGTTTGACGCCGAATTATCGAGTTGATCTAATCCCCAGGTTTCCTCAATTTCAGGCTAATCAAAGATGCAGCTGTTACCCGTAATTCTGTCCGGTGGGGCAGGTACCCGTTTGTGGCCGTTGTCCCGTGAGGCCTATCCCAAACAGTTTCTTCCCCTGGCTGGTAACGAGAGCCTGCTTCAGCGCACGGTGCTGCGTCTTGACCATATGGAAGCCGAATCGGGCGGGGTGATGGATCTCCTGCCGCCCCTGGTGGTCTGCAACGAGGCGCACCGTTTTCTGGTGGCCGAGCAGTTTCGCCAGCTGGATCGCCGGACGACGGGGATCGTGCTGGAACCGGTGGGGCGAAATACCGCGCCCGCCCTGGCCCTTTCGGCGCTGGTGGCGCTCGGTGAGGGGATTGATCCGGTGCTGGTGGTGATGCCGGCGGATCACCTGGTGACCGACGAACAGGTTTTCCGGGATGTGGTCGCCCAGGGTGCGCTGCTCGCGGAGCAGGGCAAGGTGGTGACCTTCGGGATCGTACCCAGCGGTCCGGAGACCGGATACGGTTACATCCGCAAGGGTGAAGCGTTGTCC
>JAHEHQ010000374.1 GCA_024644505.1 Gammaproteobacteria bacterium | reverse complement strand
ACAGCACAGGATATGTGATGGCGGATGACTTTCAACGCCTAAAGAGAGACTTCGAGCTGCTGGTGGAAAGAAACGACGATCTGGTGTCCCTTGCGCTGCGCCGATTGGACCGCCGAATGCTGGTTACCACCGGCGATCACGATGACCATTGGCAGCCCATGGACGGTGAATATTCAAAAAACACCCAGGTCAGGGTTCCCATATGGGCCGGCGAGCACAAGTGGGGACAGCTTGAACTGCGTTTCAAGGCCCTGAGTGCTGGGGGAGTGATGGGGGTGATCGAAAATCCGATGGTGCGGTTGGTGATGTTCATGGGCGCGCTGTGTTTTATTGCCTTCTATCTTTACATGGGCAAGGTGCTGCGCCACCTGGATCCGTCCAAGGCCATCCCCGGACGAGTGCGACACGCACTGGACACCCTGGCCGGCGGGCTGTTGGTCCTCGATCACAAAGAGCAGATCGTGTTGGCCAATAAATCCTTTGCTGCCCTGCTCGGTAAGGCCCCCGAAAAGCTGCTGGGATACCGGGCCGGGGATCTGCCCTGGATCGATACCGAAGACAACAAGTTGGCAAAGTCCGACCGCCCCTGGGTTCAAGCCTTAGCGCGCGGCGAAGCCCAGACCAACCGCATTCTGCGCCTGCGTCTGCCGGGTATCGAGGGGTTTACGTTCAGCATCAACTGCTCCCCGGTACTGGGTGCCGGTGGGAAATATGCTGGCGTGCTGGTCAGCTTTGACGACGTGACCCAGCTTGAGAAAAAAGAGATCGAACTGCGCAAGTCCAAAGAAGAAGCCGAAACCGCCAACCAGGCAAAAAGCGCGTTTCTGGCCAATATGAGCCATGAAATCCGCACCCCCATGACCGCCATTTTGGGTTTTACGGAGATTCTGAAACGGGGTTACGGTGGAAACATGCAGGACAGCCTCAGGTACCTCGATACCATTCACGCCAGCGGCAAGAACCTGCTCGACCTGATCAACGACATCCTGGATTTATCCAAGGTGGAGTCGGGTCGCCTGGAGATGGAGGCGGCTTGGGTCGAGCCGCACCGGATCATCCACGAGGTCGTAAAAGTTCTGGGCATCAAGGCCCAGGAAAAGGGCATCGCCCTTCGATTCAAGGTGCTGACCACACTGCCGCAACAGATCAAAACCGATCCGGCACGCCTGCGGCAGATCATTTTCAACCTGGTGGGCAACGCCATCAAGTTTACCGAGCGGGGCGTTGTCACTGTGACCTGCCGTTGCAAAAAAACCCCGGCCGGTCCGCGGTTGTTGGTCGACATTGCTGACACAGGAATCGGCATTCCAGCCGATAAAGTGGATTCCATATTCAACCCATTTTCCCAGGCGGACACCGCGGTGACCCGTCGCTTCGGCGGAACGGGGTTGGGTCTTTCCATCAGCCGGGAGTTCGCCCGCGCACTGGGGGGAGATATCTTGGTTGAGAGCCAGCCGGGCCAGGGAAGCACCTTCAGGGTCAGCCTGGCAACGGGTGACTTGACTGAGATACCGTTTCTGCAACCGGAGGAGATAGAGATGGCCGTCCAGGCCTCTGCGATAGTGAAACCGTCGCACTGGCAGTTCCCTGAGGCCCGTATCCTGGTCGTGGATGATGGTGCTGAGAACCGGGAACTCCTCAGGCTCATCCTGGAAGAGGCAGGGCTGATGGTACACGAGGCTGAAAACGGTAGCGTCGGTGTGACCAAGGCCGTTGCCGACCACTATGACGTGATTCTGATGGATGTCAATATGCCGGTCATGGATGGATTCACCGCCACCGGCAAACTTCGGCAGCAAGGCCTGAAGACACCGATCATCGCGTTAACTGCCAATGCCATGAAGGGCGTCGAGCAGGAGTGTCTGGACGCCGGTTACTCCGGCTACTTCTCCAAGCCGATCGACATCGATCGCTTCATGGAACGAATGGCCGACCTGTTGGGGGGAAAGCCCGCTGAAAATAAAACCGCATCCCCATCCGCGGCCGGTAGCTCACCGGAGCGCTCCGCAAAGGCACCGCAAGCCGTGGGCACCAGCCCGATAGTTTCCAAACTGCCTAACACCAACGATCGGTTCCGCACGCTGATTGACCGCTTTGTCACGCGGCTCGACGAGCAGCTGCAAACTGCGGAGCAGGCTTACAACCAGCGAGAATATGCGGAGATCGCCGCGTTTGCACACTGGCTAAAGGGATCAGGCGGTACAGTGGGCTTTGACGACTTCACTGCACCGGCAAGCCAACTCGAAACGCTCGCCAAAGAAGACGGCAATGACGCGGATATTCGCAAGGTTATTAGCGATCTACGCGGTTTGGCGGCGCGTCTGGTCATTCCTGGGAAGGCGTCCCCAAAGCCGCCCTTAATGATTATTACACCGTCGGGGAAAACCGTATCGGAGACCTCGATGGAGCCCTCCCGGTCGGTCGCCAACGCAGCGACACCCCTGACATCGCGTCTGGCGGTCAATCCTAAATTTCATCGGGTCATCGGCCAGTTTGTAGAGAAACTGAAAGTAGAGTTGGCCAAGGCGGAACGGGTTTTGGAAAGCGGAGACATGCAAGCACTTGCTCTGATCGCCCACTGGCTCAAGGGTTCCGGGGGAACAGTCGGCTTCGATGAATTTACCGCGCCTGCCACAAAGCTCGAAACGTTTGCCAAAGCTGCACAGGTGGAGCGGGCGGGCCAGATGATACAGCAGTTGAAAGTCATGGCGGAGGCCATCGTGCCGCCTACCGCTGTGCAAACAGACACGCAAATTAACAAATCGATTAAAGTAGAACAAGTCGCCAGCGTCAGCTAAAGGATCTATCTACCATGCCATTTGCTTTGGAAGTAGAAAAAATACCGGCCAGTCTGGACAGGTCAGCGGTGCAGGAAAATGTTGAGCAGCTCTTAAATGCTACGATTATGATGGTCGATGATGAACCCATCACCATGGAAGTCGTGCAAGCCTTTCTGGAGGAGGCAGGGTATCGGCAATTTGTGCTGGTCGATGATCCGGCTGATGCGATGCACAAGCTCGAGCAAAAGCGCCCTGATCTTCTCCTGCTCGACCTCATAATGCCGGAAGTCTCGGGATTCGATATTTTGACATCCGTAAGGGCGCACCCGAAACACAGGCATCTCCCCGTCATCATATTGACATCTTCTTCGGACAACGCGGACAAATTGTCTGCACTGGATTTAGGGGCCACCGATATCCTATCCAAACCGGTGGATCCGAGCGAACTGCGGCTGCGG
>JAHEHQ010000373.1 GCA_024644505.1 Gammaproteobacteria bacterium | reverse complement strand
CTATCGCGCTGTTCGCCGGCTGGGTCCTGTACCGCAGCCGAACCCTGGAGGCGCTTGGCGGAGACGGGGCGAAACTCGAGATTGGTTATTTCGTTCTGCGCTACGTTACACCCCTGTCTCTGGCAGCGGTATTCATTCATGCAATAGGAGTGATTTAATTGCCGGTTGTTAAAAAGACCGCGCTGGTGCCCCACACGGCGGAAGAGATTTACGCTCTGGTCAACGACGTGGAGTCCTACCCTGAGTTTTTGCCCTGGTGCAAATCCACCCGCCTGCTTTCCCGTACCGAGGAAGAAGTCTGTGGTGAACTGGAGGTATCAAGGATTGGAATCAGTCAGAAGTTTTCCACCTGCAACCGTCTGCATCCCTGCGACAGAATAGAGATTCGGCTGCTGGAAGGGCCGTTCAAGCACCTGCACGGCAGCTGGCATTTCAAGCCGCTGAGCGACAGTGGCTGCAAGGTGCTGCTGGAACTCGAATTCGAGTTTTCGGGGAAGCTCATAAACAAGGCCTTCGGTGTGCTCTTCAATCAGATCGCCAATACTTTGGTCGATGCTTTCTGCAAGCGGGCGAGGGTGGTATACCGTGCCTGATGAGCCGATGATCGTGGAGGTAGCTTACGCCAAGCCCGAAGAACAGGTGATTCTTGAGGTGCAGGGCCGGATCGGGATGACGCTGATAGACGCGGTACGGGCTTCGAATATCACGGCACGCTTTCCCGAGATCGACCTGGAGAATGCAAAGTTCGGGATTTTCGGCAAGCTCGCTGCCGCGAGTGCCCAATTGCATGCCGGAGACCGGGTGGAGATCTACCGGCCGCTCATAGCCGACCCGAAGGAGGCCAGGAAAAAGCGGGCGGCTGAGGGCAAGCAGATGAGAAAGGGCGGCGGCAAGGCACCCGAGGCCTAGTGGGCCGCGCGGCCCACTAGCGCCGAATACCTGCCGGGTCAGGGCTGTGGGGGTTGGGGTGGCGGTCAGTCGTCCAGGCCGATAAATTCCGCTGCCTTGTCCAGTATATTTTCATGCTGTTTGTTGTCGGGTACCGTAATGACATCGGCTTGCTTCAGATCGAGGGCGCTGTCGGGCACCCCGGGTCTGAGATCTCCGGCGACTCGAACCAGCCGGTTATCCTCAAAAAACAGTGAGACGACCATGTCTTCCCGCTTTTTCTTGCCCGGCTTTATGCTGTGATAGTAATCCCAGCGTTCCAGGTGGAACACGTCTATCAGCATCGGGGTGCCCATTACGAAGGTGACCTGGTTCTTGGACATGCCTGGCCTGAGCCGGTTGACCATTTCCTGGGTGATCACGTTTCCCTGCTGAATGTCCTGCACATACATGAAGGGCAGGGCTTCCAGGCCCTTGGCTATCGGGCCTTCTGAAGCGCACCCGGATGCCAGCACACTTGCACCGCACAGCAAGAAAATGAGAAGCTTTTGCATTGTTCTGTTGGGCAATTGAACAGTCTACTTTATTGCCTGGGGATCATACCTGAATAGCGCAGGCTCAGCATCCATCGCGGAGGTTTTGTGGCGGAAGACCAAGAGATCAGGAAAGTGGGGCTGAAGGTTACCGGCCCCCGGGTGAAGATTCTGGAACTTCTCGAAAAATACGATGACCGGCATGTCAGCGCCGAGGATGTCTATCGGATGCTGCTGGAGGCGGGGGAAGAGATCGGATTGGCTACCGTTTACCGGGTGCTGACCCAGTTCGAAAGCGCAGGTTTGGTGGAGCGGCACAATTTCGAAGGGGGGTATTCGGTATTCGAACTGAGTCGGGGCCAGCATCATGACCATATTGTCTGCATCGTTTGCGGCAAGGTCGTGGAGTTTACCGACGACACCATAGAAGAGCGCCAGCAGGCGATTGCAGAGGAAAACGGTTTCGAGATCGGCGATCACAGCCTGACACTCTACGGCCGATGCAGGGATCCGGAATGCCCGGGTAAGCAGGGGGCTATTACAACACCCTCCGGGTAGCGAGAGCAGTTAGGGGAATACGGGTGTGGCAGTACCGGAGAGTGAATTGACCACGAGCAGCAAAAATTTAAGGTTCCGTGTCACCCCGGGTGGGCGGCTCACGGGCTCCCTGCGGGTACCGGGGGACAAATCCATCTCTCACCGTTCCATCATGCTGGGCGCTATCGCCGAGGGTACCACGCGGGTACGCGGGTTTCTGGAAGGTGAGGACAGCCTGGCCACCCTGAACGCGTTCAGGCGCATGGGGGTAGCGATAGAGGGCCCGGACGGCGGTAACCTGATTGTCCACGGGGTGGGCAGGGACGGCCTGCAGGCGCCGGACGGCCCGCTCGATCTGGGTAACTCCGGAACTTCGATGCGGCTGCTCTCGGGGTTGTTGTCCGGCCAGGGCTTCAGTGTGGTCCTCAGTGGTGACGCGTCGCTGTCGGTGCGGCCCATGCGACGGGTCACGGATCCCCTCGGACTGATGGGGGCAGACATACACACGACGGAGTCGGGCACTGCGCCGCTCGAGATTCATGGATCGGCCTGCCTTAAGGGCATAGATTATCCGATGCCCGTGGCCAGTGCCCAGGTGAAATCCTGCCTGCTGCTGGCAGGTCTCTATGCCGACGGCGAAACCTGTGTCCGTGAGCCCGCGGTAACCCGCGACCACACCGAGCGCATGCTTGCCGGTTTTGGTTATCCGGTCCGGCGCAGTGCCGACCGGATCTGTGTGACCGGTGGGGGGCATCTCAAGGCTTGCAACCTGGAGGTGCCCGCGGATATCTCCTCTGCCGCTTTTTTCCTGGTGGGGACCACCATTGCTGAAGGCTCTGAACTGCTGCTGGAGCACGTAGGTATGAATCCCACCCGGGATGGTGTGATTCGCATTCTGCGCCTGATGGGGGCAGATATCGAGATATTCGATCCCAGGGATGCGGGAGGTGAACCGGTGGCGGATCTGCGGGTGCGGGCATCCAAACTGAAGGGTATTCACATACCCCGGGAGCTGGTGCCGCTCGCCATCGATGAGTTTCCGGCCCTTTTTGTCGCAGCGGCCTGTGCTGATGGAGAGACGGTGCTGACCGGAGCGGAGGAACTGCGGGTGAAGGAGAGCGACCGCATTCAGGTGATGGCCGATGGTCTTGTTCAGCTGGGTATCGAGGCAATGCCCACGGCAGACGGCATGCGGATACGGGGAGGCCGGATCGACGGCGGCAGGGTGGACAGCCACGGCGATCACCGTATTGCCATGTCCTTTGCCATGGCAGGGTTAAGGGCGAGCGGTGAG
>JAHEHQ010000064.1 GCA_024644505.1 Gammaproteobacteria bacterium | reverse complement strand
GCCGAGAACACCCTCGATCTCTTTTACGGACATATGGTAATCCCTCAGTGTGTCAACTCTCTTTCCGGTCCGGGGTGCTCAACGGCACTCCACGTACTCTACCACCTCCAGGTCGAAACCGGAGATGCCGTGCATGCTCTTGGGTGCACTCAGTACGCGCATCTTGTGCACTTCCAGATCCGACAGTATCTGGGCGCCGATACCATAGGTGCGCAGATTCTTACGCCTGTCGCCGGCGACGGGCAGATAACCCGGCACAACCGAATCCTCCTTGTCCTTGGAACAGAGGGCACGCATGCGCTGCATGATCTCCAAAGTGGAGTCATGGTTTCGCAGCACCACGATCACCCCACTCCCCTCTTCGGAAACCTGCCGCATGGCATTCTTGAGGGGCCAGCCGCACATATCATGGGTGGTGGAAAACAGGTCGCAGAGACTGCTCTGGACGTGCACCCTCACCAGGACAGGCTCGCGCGGGTCGATCTCTCCCAGTACCAGCGCCAGATGAAGCTCACTGTCGATACTGTCCTGATAGGCGAAAAGCCGGAACTCACCATACTCCGTGGGCATTGTGCATGAACTTACCCTTTCCACCGTCTTTTCATGACGCACCCGGTACTGAATGAGATCCGCGATGGTCCCGATCTTCAGCCCATGGTCGATCGCAAACTGCTCCAGGTCCGGCCGGCGTGCCATGGACCCGTCTTCGTTGAGTATCTCGACGATAACCGCCGCCGGGGGGCGCCCCGCAAGCCTTGCAAGATCGCATCCGGCCTCGGTGTGACCCGCACGCACCAGTTCACCGCCCGGCTGGGCCATGAGGGGGAATATGTGGCCCGGCTGCACCAGATCCTGGGGCCTGGCATCGGCCTTTACCGCCGCCAGGATAGTGGTCGCGCGGTCCTTTGCCGAGATCCCCGTGGATACCCCCTGCGCGGCCTCGATGGACACGGTGAAATTTGTCGAATGGGAGGATTCATTGATCCCCACCATCAAAGGAAGACGCAGCTGCTCACAATGCTCCCTGGTCAGGGTCAGGCAGATGAGGCCGCGGCCGAAGCGGGCCATGAAATTGATGGCCTCCGGCGTGATCTTGTCGGCCGCCATGATCAGATCGCCCTCATTCTCACGATCCTCGTCATCCATGACCACGACCATCCGGCCGCGTCTCAGATCATCAATAATCTCTTCAATACTGTTCAGTTCCATGACACTGCTTCGGTTGACGTACCTAAAAATGCGAAAAACATTATATGCTAAATCATTGGCTCGGGCGTGGCGGAGTATACCCCCAAGTCCTCACCGGCGAAGGAAACCGGACCTCGCCAGCAGTTCAAGGGTCACCCCTTCCCGGGGCGAATCCCCGGCCTGGTCGCCGAGCATCAAACGCTCCAGATAACGGGCCAGCAGATCAACCTCAAGATTGACCCGGTCACCGGGGCGGGACTTCGACATGGCGGTCTCCCTGAGCGTATGGGGCACCAGGTTCAGTTCGAAAACCGAGCCCTCAACGGCATTCACGGTAAGGCTGATCCCGTCCACGCAAATGGACCCCTTCCTGGCAATATACCGGGCCAGCTCCCCAGGCGCCTCGACTTGGTAGCGTATCGAGCGTGCGTCCTTCCGCCGCTCGAGCACCCGCCCCACACCATCCACATGGCCGCTCACGAGGTGGCCTCCCAGGGGCGTACTCAGGGTCAGTGCCTTTTCCAGGTTGAGGGGGCTTCCCGGCCTCATATTCCCCAGCGTCGTCAGAGCCAGGGTCTCACCGGAGACATCCGCGACAAAGCCTTGTCCCGGCAAATCAGCCACCGTGAGACAGACACCGTTGGTGGCGATACTGTCTCCGATTCCAACATCCGAGAGATCCAGCCCCCGCGCGTTGACATGCAGGCGGGCATCGCCGCCCCGCGATTCCAGAGCAGTCAGTGTGCCTACCGCCTGAACAATGCCTGTGAACATCGCCCTACCCAGAACCCCTGGGAACATTTACCGGATACATAAACCTGTACTTCCGCCATGAAAAATCAGAGTGAGTGCTTACTACGCCTTGGTTGCAACTGAAAATTGACATCTAATTCTCCGGCTTCAGGGTCAGGCGAATATCCCGTCCGACCATTCGCAGATCCAGGATCTCCAGGGCGATCCTGTCCTCCATCCGCGCCAGGCCCGGAAGATTCAGCAGCCCCCTTGCCCCGTCACCCATGAGGTGGGGTGCCGCGTAAATGACCAGTTCGTCGACCAGCCCCTCTCCGACAGCGGCACCGGCGAGGGTGGGGCCGGACTCTATCAACACTTCGTTGACCTGACGTTGACCCAGAAAATCCAGCAGTGCATTCAGTGAAACCCGTCCCCCCTCCCCCGGCAACTCAACAACCTCCACGCCCGCCTGCTCCAGCAGCTCGCGGCTTTCAGTCCGGGGTTCGCAGCACACTGCCAGGGTATTGCCCTGCAGACGCGTCATCCCGGCATCGGGCGGCATTTCGAGCCGCGGGTCGAGCACCACGCGCAGCGGTAGCGGAACCTCGTCTTGATCCCCGGCATCCCAGAGCTGGCCCGCTTCGAGTCGCACATTCAGGGAAGGGTCGTCGGCAATGACCGTAGCCAGGCCGGTGACGATGGCGTCACTGCGGGCCCGCAGACGATGTACATCGGTTCGCGCCGCGGACCCCGTGATCCAGCGGCTCTCGCCGTCGGCCATCGCAGTCCTGCCATCCAGGCTCATGGCCAGCTTGCATCGCACATAGGGCCTGCCGGTTCGCATACGTTTGATGAAACCCGGGTTCAGCATTGCGGCCTGGAGCTCCTGGCAACCGCTAGCCACCCGGATACCGGCCAGTTCCAGCGCGGCCAGGCCTTTACCCGCCACCTGCGGATTCGGATCCTGCATGGCCGCAACCACCCGACTGACACCGGCCCTGATCAGAGCCTCTGTGCAGGGTGGGGTTCGCCCCTGGTGACAACAGGGCTCCAGGGTCACATAGGCGGTCGCGCCCCGGGCAGCGCCCCCCGCTGCCTGGATTGCCAGAGGCTCCGCATGGGGCTCCCCTGCCTTTCTGTGAAAGCCCTCACCGATGATCTGACCATCGCGCACCAGTACACAGCCGACCCTCGGATTCGGGCGAGTGGTGTAGAGTCCCCGCCGTCCAAGCCGTATGGCCCGGGCCATGTAGCGGTCGTCGTCACCCGGCGGCTGGACCTGCTGTGTCACTTCTTTTCGCCGTCGTCACCCAGCAGATCCAGCTGCTGACGGCGCACATCCGGAGGCATCTGACGCTCCAGGCGTTCGATCTCCTCCCTGAAGGCATTGACGTCCTCGAACTTGCGATAGACCGAGGCGAATCGCACGTAGGCCACCTGGTCCAGACCCCGCAGTTCCTCCATCACCCATTCACCGATCAACCGGGAAGGCACCTCCCGCTCTCCGGCGGCAAGAATCCTGCGGCGAATCCGGTTGAGCGCATCGTCCATTTCCCCGGTACCGACAGGCCGCTTTTCCAGGGCCCTCGCCATACCGGTTGTCAGTCTCTGATCGTCGAAGGGCACGCGGCTGCCGTCCTGCTTGACCACCCTGGGCATGCTCAGTTCGGCGGTCTCGTAGGTCGTGAACCTTTCATCGCAGGCAGTGCAGCGCCGCCGGCGGCGAACCTGGTCGCCTTCGCCGAAGAGCCGGGAATCGATCACCTTGGTGTCCTGGACACCACAGAAGGGGCAGCGCATCTTGATGAGTGGGGCGGCGTCAGTCGCTTCAATCCAACATGGGATTATTTATAGACAGGATGCCTGCCGCAGAGATCCAGGACCTGCCCCTTGACACGCTCAATAACGGATGAATCGCCTTTGGCATCTATAACATCACACATCCAGCCGGCCAGCTGTTCGGCCTCCTGCTTCCCCACACCACGGGTGGTGAGCGCCGGCGTGCCCACCCGGATACCGCTGGTCACGAACGGCGATTGCGGGTCGTTGGGTACCGCGTTCATGTTGACGGTGATATTGGCCGCGCCAAGCCAGCGATCCACTTCCTTGCCCGTCAGGCCCGCCTCTATGAAACTCACCAGGAACAGGTGATCGTCGGTTCCGCCCGAGACGACGTCATAACCTCGATCGAGGAAGACTCCCGCCATCCCCTGCGCATTCTCCAGCACCTGCTGCTGATATGCCTTGAATGCCGGCTCCATCGCCTCTTTGAGCGCCACCGCCTTCGCGGCAATGACATGCATGAGCGGACCGCCCTGGGTACCGGGGAATACCAGTGAATTGAATTTCTTCTCGAGCTCCGGATTCGCCTTGGCAAGGATCAGCCCCCCTCGGGGGCCGCGCAGGGTCTTGTGGGTGGTCGTGGTCGTCACATCCGCAATCTGCACCGGGCTGGGATAAATACCTGCAGCGATCAGGCCCGCCACGTGCGCCATGTCCACAAAGAAATAGGCCCCGACCTCGTCGGAGATACGGCGGAACCTCTCCCAGTCCACAACCCTGGAATAGGCGGAAAACCCCGCCACGATCATCTTCGGCCGATGCGCTTTGGCCAGACGTTCGACCTCCTGGTAATCGATCTCGCCGGTTTCGGGATCGAGCCCGTACTGGACGGCATTGTAGATCTTCCCGGAAAAATTGGGTTTGGCGCCATGGGTCAGGTGCCCGCCATGGGCCAGGCTCATACCCAGTATGGTTTCCCCGGGCTGACAAAGGGCCATGTACACCGCCGCATTGGCCTGGGAGCCCGAGTGGGGCTGCACATTGGCGTAATCAGCACCGAACAATGCCTTGGCCCGGTCGATGGCCAGCTGTTCCGCCACATCGACATGCTCGCATCCCCCGTAGTAGCGCTTGCCGGGATAGCCTTCTGCGTACTTGTTGGTGAGCACCGAACCCTGGGCCTGCATCACCCTGGGACTGGTATAGTTTTCCGAAGCGATAAGCTCGATATGATCTTCCTGCCGCTGCTCCTCGGCCTGGATAGCCGCCCAGAGCTCGTCATCGTAACCACTGATCTGCATGTCTTTGCTGAACATCGCAACCGCTCCACGAGGAAAAGGGGTTATGTTAACGCGATCGCCGCAAAAATGCCCGTTGTGACGGGACCTCCGGGGACGATCCACACGAAACGAACGCCGGGCTTCAAGGAAGGGCGCCCCTGATCAGAGGGTCATCTGCTCGATGGATTCGCAGGCCACACCGGTCACTCTTGCCTGCGGCGGCCCCTTGGTCAGCCAGGCCTTGAGCCGTCCGACCGCCTCCGGCTCCCCGCAGGCCAGCACCTCCACCCGCCCGTCCGACAGGTTGCTGGCCCGGCAGGATAAGCCAAGCAGCTCCGCCTGGCGCCGGGTGGATGCGCGAAAGAACACTCCCTGAACTTTCCCGGAAACGAAGCAGCGTACGCAGATGGTCTTTGAGGATCTTTCCATTGGGTCAATGCAACTGGAGGCAGATCCTGCTGATTTTAGCAGGATATAGCGGGATGCAGTATGCAGTATGCAGTCAGCAGTAGGCAGTCAGCAGTCAGCAGTCAGCAGTCAGCAGATTCTACTCGCTTTCTGCAAACTGCTTACTGCCAACCTCTTACCGACCTATGGAGTAGTATGTAAAACCCCTTCTCCTGAGAAAATCCGGATCGTAGAGATTCCTGCCGTCAAAAATGACTGGCGTATTCAATACCGTCTTTATGCGGTCGAAATCCGGGCTGCGAAACAACTTCCATTCAGTGGCGACAGCCAGGGCATCGGCATTCTCAAGCACCTCATCCGGCGATTCACAAAGGACAAGGTCCTCGCGGTCGCCATAAATGCGGTGCGTCTCCTGCATCGCCTGAGGATCGAACGCCCGGACACGCGCACCTGCCTCCCAAAGGGACTCCATCAGCACCCGGCTGGGGGCCTCGCGCATATCATCGGTATTCGGCTTGAAAGAGAGCCCCCAAAGCCCGATCAACTTGCCCTGGAGGTCGCCGTTGAAATGATCCTTGATTTTTCGAAACAGCACCTCTTTCTGTCGGCGGTTGACCGCCTCCACCGCCTGGAGAATCGCTGCCGGATAGTCATTTTCACCCGCCGAGCGCTCCAGCGCCTGGACATCCTTGGGAAAGCAGGAGCCGCCATAGCCGATGCCGGGATAGATAAAATGGTAGCCGATGCGCGGGTCCGAGCCGATGCCGATGCGCACCTGCTCAATATCCGCCCCCACCCGCTCGGCAATGTTCGCCAGCTCGTTCATGAAACTGATCTTGGTGGCCAGCATGGCATTCGCCGCATACTTGGTCAGCTCTGCTGAGCGGATATCCATCGCGATGAGCCGATCGTGGCTGCGGTTGAATGGCGCGTACAGGGCCCGCAGCAGTTCCGTGGTGCGGGGGTTATCCGTGCCGACGACGATACGGTCCGGTTTCATGAAATCATCGATGGCATCCCCTTCCTTGAGAAACTCGGGATTGGAGACCACATCGAACTGGAGGTCCTCATGGCCGCGGGCGGCGAGCACTTCACCGACCCGGGCACGCACCTTGTCAGCGGTGCCCACGGGAACCGTGGATTTGTCGATAATGATCTTGTACTCATCCATGTGTTCGCCGATGCTGCCGGCCACCGCCAGGACATACTGGAGATCCGCGGAGCCGTCCTCATCGGGCGGGGTTCCGACGGCGATGTACTGGAACAGCCCGTGTGCGACGCCATGAGCCACATCAGTGGTGAACTGCAGGCGTCCCGCCGAAGCATTGTTTTGTACCAGCTGCTCCAGACCCGGTTCATAGATGGGTATCCCGCCGCTGTTTAACAGGTCGATCTTACTCTGATCGATATCGACACACACGACCTCGTTTCCCGCGTCCGCCAGGCAGGCCCCTGTTACCAGGCCCACATATCCGGACCCAAAAACTGTTATTTTCATCTTGCATCCATAATTGTTTTACACGGATTGGCTTTCGGCAGATCTGCACCCCTTCTGAAGGGTTTTCCACCACAGGCCGGATTTTAGGGCGCAATGGTATCAGATTAGGAAAGGGTGTACCCGGCCACGGACCCCAACCGGCGTGCAGACTACCCTGGCAGCCATGCTTATCCTCGAACTCCAATATCGCGCCTGCAGCAGGTCACCTCGCTGCACGGGTTTTCTGCAACTGCAGTTTTCCCTGTCCCGTTAGTGCAGTAGAATCCGGAGGCGCTTCCCTCCACCCTGAATCCATTACCAGTTCATGCCGACCGCAGCCTCTATCAGATCCTATCTTCACAAATGCCCCTGGCCGCTGTTGCTGGTATGGTCCTGCGTTGCCCTGCTTCCTGTCGGGCGAACGGTCGAAATACCGGTGGCCGTCATGGCTGTCTATGCGGGGTCTTTCTGGTACAGGGGGAAAATCAAACCGATCTCAGGCAGATATCGATCCTTTACGCTCGTCTTCTTCCTGTTTTGGGTCCCCATGATGCTGTCTGTTCCCGACGCCTTCGAGCCTTTTGAGGCGCTCCGGGTAACCGCGCTTTATCCGCGCTTCTTTTTCGCCGGGCTGTTTATCATCTGGGCAATCGATTCACCGGAAAAAAGAGACCTGTTGTTAAAGCTCACCTGCTACCTGCTGCTGTTCTGGACAGCAGACGCGGTTTTTCAGTTTTTCGCCGGGTTCAACAGCTTCGGCTACCCGTTGCTCCACCAACTCACCGGCGTATTCGGGAGACACCTGAAACTGGGCATCGCACTGGCCATCCTGTCGCCCTTCATCATCAGCTGGTCGATGGAACGCTGGCCCAATTGGGTATCCCTGCTCATTCTCACGGCCATCGTCTTAGTCATTATCGCTGCGGGGACCAGGTCAGGTTGGGTCATGTTTGGCGTGATACTGCTGGCCTATGCGCTTTCCTATCTCCGTGCACACAAAGAAAAAGCAACGGTACTAATATTTATTGCAGTATTTACCCTGGCGGCTACCGCCACGGTCTCCTACAAGTACTTTGACTCGGTTTCCAGGCGCGTGGACCAGACACTCCTGCTCTTCTCGGGAGACAGGGAAAAGCTCGATGTCGCGTTATCCTATCGCCTTCCCATATGGAGTGGGGCTTGGAATATGATCAGGAACCATCCTGTGAATGGTGTTGGGACAAGAAACTACCGGGACGCCTACAGGGCACACGTGGAACCCGACGACTATTACAACCAGATCAACGTGGTGCCCAGCCACCCGCATCAATACCTGCTCGAAATCGCGTCGGAAACGGGTCTCATCGGTATTTCCGGCCTGATACTGATTTTTCTTCTCTTTATCAGACAGTGGAAAGTGGCGTCTCCGCTTCAACGAAAGCTCTCTTTCCCGGTGGCGGTCTCGATGCTGGCCTTGTGGTTTCCGATCAATACCCACCATGCCTTTTATTCATCTGCCGCGGGCCAGACGGTCTGGTGGCTGGCGGCGCTCTATTTTGCCCTCTTGAGCGCCACACCCCATGAGGAGGGAAAAACAACACCTGTAATGGAACCGGGTGGATCAACAGACGAAAAAAAGTGGGGGGGACCTGCGTGACATCCAGTTTACTCCTGGCCGGTTTTATCCTGCTGCTGGTGTGGTTCCTGGCCCACTACAATTTCTGGCGACCGGTTGCAGATCCGAAACTGCCCAGAATCCTGATGTATCATTCCGTGGAACCCGGTGAAGCAACGGGCATGAACGTACCGCCGGAGCGATTCGAACAGCAATTGCTCCAGCTGCAGAAGCGCCGGTACACCCCGGCCACCCTGTCGGAGCTGGGCCGGAACCCGACGCTGAACAAGCCCCTTGTGATCACGTTCGATGACGGGTTTCGCAACAATTACACCCACGCCTTTCCGTTGTTGAAAAAATACGGTTTCAAGGCGACGATCTTCCTCTCCCCGCAGATCAGTGACATCGAACGGCTGGAGCCTGAGGAAATCAGGGAAATGAGCGAGTCCGGTCTCATTGAATTCGGGGGCCACACCATGAACCATATCAATCTCACCAAGGTGGACGACACGACTGCACGCCGGGAGATCGAGGAATCCATCAAGACAGTGGCTTCCCTGGCGTCAAACCCCTGCCGCACGTTCGCCTACCCGTTTGGGCGCTATCTGCCCAAGCACAGTGACATGCTCAGAGAGGCGGGTATAGAGATGGCGGTGACCGTCAAGAAACGCATTCGCCCCCTGGGCAACCTGCTTGAGATTCCCCGCCTGAGCGTTCACGGGGGAGCCAACAGACTCCAGTTTCACCTGATACTGACCCGGGGCCGCTACCGGGTCTGACGCCGGTCCGTCCCGACACCCTCGACCTCCCGGGCCGATGCCATCTCCAGTTCGAGGAGTTTCGCCTCCTTCGCGAATGCGTAGAAAGCAACGTTTACCCCTGTCATAAACCCTCGCATGCCATTCAGGAAGTTACGTTTCAACAGATAGAACTTCAAGAATGCGAGGGGCATTGCCAGCAGCAGTTTCAATGCGCTGTAGCGCACGCCGGCCTCGTGCTTGTCCAGCGCCACGCTGCTCGAGTACCGGTTGATCTTGTCGATCCTGACCTCCAGGGGTATGTCATTGAAGTGCCGGATAACGCCCCGCGCCTTCACCACCCTGCCATCCAGATGTAGACGTTCGTGATCCCGCTGGGAACCGTAGTGTCCCAGCGTTCTGCGAAACAGCCGGGTGTGGCGGTTCATGCGCGTGCCGGGATGGTTCAGCCGACCGAAGGAATGCTCCCTGAAGCGGATGCTGACCCCGGCGGCATCGGGGTGGCTGATCAGCGCCGGCATCTCCCGTTTCAGCTCCTCGCTCAACTCCTCGTCGCCGTCCAGGTTAAGCACCCAGTCGTTACGGCAAAGGGACCTGGCATACTCCTTCTGCGGGCCCATTCCCTGCCAGGGATGGTGGACTACCTGATCCGTGTATTCCAGAGCGATCTCCAGGGTCCTGTCCGTGCTGCCGCTGTCGACCACAACAATCTCGTCAAAATCTTTAACACTTTCCAGGACCCGGCGAATGTTTTTTTCCTCGTTCTGGACCACCAGGAATACACTGATTTTGTTATCTTCCATCGATTGAGGTCTCTTTTTCTAGTTACTAGTAACTAGTTACCTGAGCTATTTTGCCCTCTGATTCTCACTTGCCAATTCCTCGTAAAGACCCAGGGTTTCATCGAGCATGGACTTCAGGGTGAAGTCGTCTGATTCCGGCACCAGCGGCGGCGATTCCAGAAATTCTACGGTCTTTTCCAGTAGACGCTCCGGGTCATTCAGGGGTACGCGACCCTCGGGAAACAACCTGGCCAACACCTCTCCCACACCACCGTGGTCATACCCGATAACGGGGGCGCCAATACTGAGGGCCTCCACCACCGTGCGGCCGAAAGATTCGGGTTTGACGGACAGGGAGAAGACCAGATCGGAACAGGCGTAGATCTCTTTTATATCTTCCCTGTGGCCGGTAAAGATAACGGACTCCTGCAGCCCGAGTCGGGACACGAGGTCCTCCAGCTCCGCCGCATAGCGCCGCCTGCGCGGATCCACACCGCCCACGATAAGCCCCT
>JAHEHQ010000372.1 GCA_024644505.1 Gammaproteobacteria bacterium | reverse complement strand
CCGGCACGCAACATCAGCTGGTGACTGACCACCTCGGCATCGGCAGGATTTTCCTTGAGGGTCTGAAGGGGGAACTGGGAGGTGCGCATTTCAGGTGGAGTCCAGGTAGAAATAGGGATCAAACGGGAGATTCTATCAGGCCGGGAGGAAAAATGCGGACTGACCGGTCAAAAAGCGCCGTTACCCATGTCTCGGTAAGAAATACAAGATCTCACACGGGGTCACGGAGACACGGAGAAGAAAAAACTTAATGAGGCTGCAATTGATGAAGGATGGTCTGTCCCGTGCCGTAAGCGCTGGATCGGCCTGACCGCTTTATTTTTTCTCCGTGTCTCCGTGTGAGGAATCTTTTTTGTGTGAAGTTAACGGGTAACGGCATGGCTTAAAAGGTTGCACCGTTCCAGCCCCACATGGACCGCGGGGCATCCGTGAACTCGATATAGATACGTTCGGCCGGGATGTCGAGCTCCCGGGATACCAGCCGGCACAGGTCCGAGGAGAAGTCCCGGGCCCGGTCATCGGGCAATCCGATACTCTTGAGTTCCAGGTAGGCGAGGGGCGCCTCTTCTCCGGCAAACAGCATGGAGCCGTCCGTATCCAGGGAGATCATCACGTAGCGCTCCGGTTTTCCCAGCATCCGGGCAACCGCTTTCGAGGCCGTTTTCATGAAGGCCAACTGCAGGTCGGATGGTAGGGTGACGTTGGTGCGAACTTTTAGAATTGGCATGGGATTCAAGAATCAGTAGAGTGCATCAATCGCAATTTTTGCGGATCATTTCCTGAGCCTTTTCTATCTTGGCCTGCCGCTCCTCCGCGGGCAGCACGCGGTACCCACCGTCCGGTTCCTTGATTCTCATTCTGAAACGGCCTTCGGTCAGTCCCTTCAGGTTTTGCCGGGCGGCTTTGCAGTTTCTGGCCCGCACCTCCTGGCGTTCCTGATCCTTGGCAGCCTGTTCCCCTTGATCCTTGCGCGCATCCTCCCTGTCCTGCATCTCCTGCCACTGCCGATTCAGATTTTCCCAGGTTTCATTGGGTTCCGTGGGCGGCGGGGGCGGGGGAGTGATGGTTTCGGCTTCCACCTGCCCCGGCGGGGGCGTCTGGGAATAGATGGTGACACCGTTCTCATCAACCCAGCGGTAAACCTCGGCCTCCAGGCCGGTGATCCAGGAAATACTCAAAACCATTGGGAGAATAATCCTGGTCAGGCTGATTCGATTCATGGGCGATACCGTTGCTGCGATTGTTTTCGGAATCTTCCGGACGGGCATCGACGGGGCACAGCCAATCGATCCGTAAATCCTTCAAGACCATTATGCTTCAAGGGTTTCAAATCAAAAAGGGCAAACATCGTCCTGTGCTTGACGTTTAATTGCTTTATTAGTAATTTGCCGTGTTCTTTTCCCTTATTCAAGCAGCATTGGCGGTGTTTCCCATTGCCGGGCAAGTCGGGAGGTCTACAACGTGGAATTGAGTGGTGCCGAAATCGTCGTTCAGTGTCTGAGAGAGGAAGGCGTGGAGCATGTGTTCGGATACCCCGGGGGCGCGGTACTGCACCTCTATGATGCCATCTTCCAACAGGAGGATGTGAAGCACATTCTGGTGCGTCACGAACAGGGTGCCACCCATGCAGCCGATGGCTATGCACGTTCGACCGGCAAACCGGGTGTGGCTCTGGTCACCTCGGGTCCCGGGGCCACCAATGCCGTAACCGGTATTGCGACGGCTTTCATGGACTCCATCCCCATGGTGGTTCTCACCGGCCAGGTTCCCTCGCCCTTCATCGGCAGCGACGCCTTTCAGGAGGTGGATACCGTCGGCATCACCCGGCCGTGCGTGAAGCATAATTTCCTGATCAAGCGCCGGGAGGACATCGCGGAGGTCTTTCGCAAGGCCTTTTATATTGCCACGTCGGGACGCCCCGGCCCGGTGGTGATCGATATTCCCAAGGATATCACCGATCCCAACATCAAGATCCCTTACGAGTATCCCAAGAAAGTCCGGATGCGCTCCTACAATCCGGTGGAGAAGGGGCACCCGGGGCAGATCAAACGGGCCGTCGATCTGATGTTGACCGCGAAGCGGCCGGTTATGTACACCGGTGGCGGGGTGGTTATCGACAATGCGGAAAAACAGCTGACGGAACTGGTTCGTGAGATCGGGTTCCCCATCACCAGCACCTTGATGGGCCTCGGTGCCTATCCGGGTACCGACCCCCAGTTCCTCGGCATGCTCGGCATGCACGGCACCTACGAGGCCAACATGGCGATGCACGAAACCGACGTGCTGATCGCCATCGGGGCCCGTTTCGACGATCGGGTGACCGGCCAGGTGGCCCATTTCTGCCCCAATGCCAAGATCATCCACGTGGACATAGACCCCTCGTCGATCTCCAAGAACGTGCGGGTGGACATACCCATTGTCGGCCCCGTGAGCTCGGTACTCAAGGAGATGCTGAAGGTGGTCAGGGAACACAAGAAATCCCTCGACAAGGATGCCCTGGGGACATGGTGGCAGCAGATCGAGCAGTGGCGGGGCATGCACTGCCTGAAGTACGACCAGAACAGCGGCCAGATCAAACCCCAGTACGCGGTAGAGACGCTCTACAAGGTGACCGGTGGGGATGCATTCGTCGCCTCGGATGTGGGACAGCACCAGATGTTTGCCGCCCAGTTCTACACTTTCGACAAACCCAGGCGTTGGATCAATTCCGGGGGGCTGGGAACCATGGGTTTTGGTCTTCCGGCCGCCATGGGCATCCAGATGGCGCACCCCGGCGCGGAAGTGGCGGTGGTCTCCGGCGAGGCCAGCATACAGATGTGCATACAGGAGCTCGCAACCTGCAAACAGTACAATCTGCCGATCAAGATCATGCTGCTGAACAACGGGTACATGGGTATGGTGCGCCAGTGGCAGGAGTTTTTCTATGAGGGGCGCTATGCCCACTCCTATGTGGATGCACTGCCTGATTTCGTGAAACTGGCGGAGAGTTTCGGCCATGTGGGCATGAGAATAGAGAAGCCGGGGGATCTGGAAGGTGCCGTGAAGGAGGCATTCTCCATGAAAGACCGGCTGGTCTTCATGGACGTGGTGGTGGATCCGACCGAAAACGTGTATCCCATGATTCAGGCCGGCAAGGGTCACCATGAGATGCAACTGTCCCCCGAGAGTGAGCTGGTATGAGACACATTATTTCGATGCTGATGGAGAACGAGCCCGGTGCCCTGTCGCGGATCGCTGGTCTGTTCTCGGCCCGGGGCTA
>JAHEHQ010000063.1 GCA_024644505.1 Gammaproteobacteria bacterium | reverse complement strand
CAGCGCCGACTACAACGTGGCTTTCGATATCATGGACAGCGGGAGCATGCATCATCTGCCGGTGGTGGATGACAACGACGAAGTGGTGGGTATCCTGGCACGCCGTGATCTTCAGATGGCTGCCCGTTATTTCAGGGAGGGTCCGGCGGAGATTTCGGATGTCATGCACACACCCGTGGTATCCATCGCACCGGACGCCCCGCTTTCCCTTGCTGTAAAACAGATGATGAAAGACCACATTGGCTGCCTGCCCGTAATGGAGGATGGTAAGCACGTGATTGGCATCCTGACGGAGACGGACCTGTTCCGTGCCTTGACCGACGTACTGGATGAGAAGGGCTGATCAGCTTTAACGGGTTAAATCCGGGTGCCGGCTCGAACGGCATTGACTTCCTGCCGGTTACCGATGGACATGACCCATGACTCCATGGTGCTGTTGGCCATAGGCATGGGTGCCTCCAGGAAAGTGATGACAAAGCGGTCGGTCAGTTCGACCACCCCGATGGATTTTGGCCGGGTGGACATTGCCTGAGGGCTGGGCAGGGTGATGCCGAAGCAGAAGACAATGCTCTTGGCGGCCAGGATACTCGCGTCAATACTTCCGTTCTCCAGCCCATTGGTATGGCTGAAGTGATCGAAGACCGCGATAAAACGGCTGACCCCGTGCCCCTCCACGCACCGCTTCAGATACGCCATGATTTCGTCCGTAGTGCTGAAGTCGGTTTCCTGCTTCTCCACATCCAGGGTGAAAACCGGGTACCGTTCCTGTAACCGCGTATATTTCATGCCAACTGTTCCTCCGCGGCAAGCCGTTGACCGGGAGAGAAACCCACTCCCAGGCTGCCGCCCACAGGAGGCAAAGACTAAGTCAAGTGCCGACCGGTGGCATTGAAAATTCTCAATGGCCGGTGTACCCCGCCACCAATCCTGTGACATTCAGAGAGCGCCACTGCCGCCAGAGCAAGGCGCGCTCCGCAGTGAATGGCCCGCCCTTTACAAGGAGCGCAACGCCGCCATGGGGGCAGTGGCGCTCTCCCTCCGGGCGGGCCAGGAAACGGTCATCCGCTGTGTTATGCCTCTTGGAAAGGGCTGGGCCATTCCCTGCGAGGCAAGCCTTGCGGCTAACCGCTTCCTGACTCGCTGAACGTTACAGGATTGGTGGCGGGGTACACTAGACGCCTTGGAGGTCAGTCCGTTGCGATATGCTCCAGGTTGGGGATATCCAGCAAAAAGATATTCGGGTGGGTCTCTATCAGCAGGCTCTGGCGTTTGAATTCCGCGATGGTTCGGCTGGCTGTTTCCGTGGTGATACCCAGCATGGCGCCCATGTCCTCCCGGGAAAACAGCGTGCATTCGCTGGTTTGTTCATTCGAAACCAGCCGCAGCAGCAGCCGCGCCACCCGCTGTTTTGCAGAGCCCGTCGACAGTTCGGTCAACCAGGCATCCGCCTCCGTAAGGGCCTTCTGCCAGCGTTTCAAAAGCTCTTTGTGCAGCACCGGGTTGGTCTGGGAAAGCGCCTTGACCACGCTCACGGGCAGGCTGCAGGTTTCTGTTGGCTGCAATACCACGGCATCATGCTGGTAGGGCTCTCCCAGCAGTGCCTCCATACCGGCCACATCGGTGCCGCGCAGCAGGCGCACGATGCGCTGGGTGCCGTCCGGCAGGTACTGCACCAGCTTGAGGATGCCGGTCCTGATCGTATACATGCGATCACCCGTATCACCCGCCCGGTACAGCGTGGCGCCGGGCGGGAGTGCATAGAGATCGATGGGTTGATGAATCAGGTCGAAATCCGGCCCCTCCAGTCCGGCAAAGAGTACGGAGTTGCGCAGCGTGCAGCTCAGGCAGTCCGCCTGCCCCTCCCACGCCTCCTTGTCGGATACGAACTTCATGAGAAGTCGAATTTCACCTTGGGCAGATGGGCGAGGGACTCCTTGATCGCCTCATCCGGGTAATCGTAGTCCACCAGCTCACCCGCGAAGTAACGATCGTAGGAGGACATATCGAAGTGACCGTGGCCGGAGAGATTGAACAACAGGGTCTTGGGCTCCCCCGTTTCCGCACACTTTCTGGCCTCACGCACGGCGGCGGCGATGGCATGGGTCGATTCGGGGGCGGGGATAATGCCTTCGTGCCGGGCGAACAGCACCCCGGCCTCGAAGGTTTCCAGCTGGGGTACGGCGAGCGCGTCCACCAGCCCCTCGTAATGCAGCTGGCTGACAAGGGCCGAGTCGCCGTGGTATCGCAATCCACCCGCATGGATGCCCGGCGGAACGAAATCGTGCCCCAGAGTGTACATCTTCAGGAGGGGCGTCAGACCGATGGCATCCCCAAAATCGTAGGCATAGATGCCTTTGGTCAGGGTCGGGCAGGATGTGGGTTCCACCGCAACCAGTTTCACCTCTTTTCCGGCAGCCTTGTCGGCAAAGAAAGGGAAGGCGATGCCGCCGAAATTGGATCCGCCGCCGCAGGGGGCGAAGATCATGTCCGGGTACTCCCCCACCATCTCCAGCTGTTTCTTGGCCTCTTCGCCGATCACCGTCTGGTGGAGCAGGACGTGATTGAGCACCGAACCCAGGGCGTAGTTGGTGTCTTCACGGCCGGCCGCCTCTTCCACCGCTTCGGAGATGGCTATCCCGAGCGAACCCGGAGAGTCCGGGTCTTGCTTTAGAATGGTGCGCCCGGCATTGGTCATGTCGGTGGGGCTGGCAAACACGTCGGCTCCCCAGGTTCTCATCATGGAGCGGCGATAGGGCTTCTGCTCGTAACTGATCTTCACCATGAAAACCCGGACCTCGAGCCCGAACATCTGGCCCGCCAGGGCCAGGGAACTGCCCCACTGTCCGGCGCCCGTTTCCGTGGCCAGGCGCTTTATGCCGGCCTGCTGGTTGTAATAGGCCTGAGCCACCGCCGTGTTCGGTTTGTGGGAACCCGCAGGACTCACCGCCTCGTTCTTGTAATAGATCTTCGCGGGGGTTTTCAGCGCCTGTTCCAGCCTGTGGGCCCGGTAAAGCGGGGAAGGACGCCAGAGCCGCAGCACTTCCCGAACCTCGTCCGGGATCGGTATCCAGCGTTCGGCGCTCATCTCCTGCTTGATCAGCTCCTCGGGGAATATGGCGGCGAGGGCCTCAGGCCCCACCGGATTGCCGTCGGGCCCCAGCGGGGGTGCCGGTGGATTGGGCATATCCGCCATGACATTGTACCAGTGGGTCGGCATATCGGCTTCTTTCAGCAGGATCTTCGTCTTCAACTGATGGTCTCCCGTCTCCGGGACGTGCCCGGGAATTCATTTGTATTTGTGGCCTCAACGGTCAGTAGGCAATCTTCACATATTAAGAATGGGGGAACCAGTCCGAAACCTCCCGTTGCGCGAACCGGTGCTGGTATCATGGGCCCTTCGATACCTAATAAGTCCTTTTACCGATCTATCCGATGGCGCTTGTCAGACTACACAATGTTCAGCTGGGTTTTGGCGGGCCGCTGCTGCTGGAAGACCTGAATCTCTCCATCGCGAAAGGTGAGCGGGTCTGTCTTCTCGGGCGCAACGGGGCGGGCAAATCCACCCTGATGAAGCTGCTCGCAGGGGAACTGGAGCCCGATGATGGCGAACTGTCTGTCCGGCAGGGGGCATTGATTACCCGGCTGGCCCAGGAGGTGCCCACCGGACTGGGAGGGACGGTATTCGAGGTGGTATCGGGAGGATTGGGCGCACAGGGAGAGCTGGTGCGGCGCTATCATCAGCTGAGCGTCGAGCTTGCATCCGGCCGGCAGGAAGCAGTGCTGGACAGCCTGGCCGAGGTTCAGCACCAACTGGAGGCCGGTGGAGGCTGGGATACCGAGCAAAGGGTGGAGACCGTAATCTCCCGTCTTTCCCTGAATCCGGACATCCCGTTCGAGTCACTCTCAGGCGGTCTCAAACGCAGGGTGCTGCTGGCGCGGGCGCTGGTGCAGGGCCCCGATCTGCTGCTGCTCGACGAACCCACAAATCACCTGGATATAGAATCCATAGACTGGCTGGAGGAATTTCTGCTCGGTTTCGGCGGTACGCTTCTGTTCGTCACCCACGACCGGATGTTTCTGCGGCGTCTTGCCACCCGAATCATCGAGTTGGATCAGGGACAACTGACCGACTGGCCCGGGGATTATGCCAATTTTCTGCGCCGCAAGGAGGAGATGCTCAATGCCAGGGAGAAGGCGGAGGATCGCTTCGACAAGAAACTGGCGGAGGAAGAGATCTGGATTCGCCAGGGGATCAAGGCGCGGCGAACCCGAAACGAGGGGCGGGTCCGGGCGCTGGAGGGTATGCGACGCGAACGAAGCCTGCGCCGGGAGCAGACGGGGCAGGCGAGCATAACGCTTCAGGAAGCGGATCGCTCGGGAAAACTGGTGGTGGAGGCGGAGCATCTCGATTACTCCTGGGATAAAGAGCCGGTAATCCGGGACTTTTCAACCACGATTCTGCGCGGCGACCGTATCGGTGTCATAGGGCCGAACGGCTGCGGCAAGTCCACCCTGCTCAACCTGCTGCTTGGGCGGCTGCAGCCGGACTCCGGTCGGATCCGCCTTGGAACGGGCCTGAAGATCGCCTATTTCGATCAGATGCGGGCGGTTCTGGATGATGAGCTCACGGTACAGGAGAATGTCGCCGACGGCAGCGAGAAGGTGCTGATAAACGGCATCCCGAGGCATGTGATCAGCTACCTCAGGGATTTTCTTTTCACCCCGGACCGGGCACGCCAGCCGGTAAAGTCGCTTTCGGGGGGCGAGAGGAACCGGTTGCTGCTGGCCAGGCTGTTCACCCGGCCCTCGAATATTCTGGTCATGGATGAGCCCACCAACGATCTGGACATGGAGACCCTGGAGCTTCTGGAAGAGCGACTGTTGGAGTACAAGGGCACGCTTTTGCTGGTCAGCCACGACCGGGCGTTTCTGAACAACGTCATTACCAGCACCCTTGTCTTCGAGGGTGGGGCGAGGGTGAAGGAGTATGTCGGCGACTACGATGACTGGTTGAATCAGCGCGCCTCCCCGGATGCGCCCCCTCCGTCAGGAAAACCCAAACCAGTGGCGCAAAAGATCCGGAAGCGGCCCCTTAAACTGAGCTATAAGGATCAACGTGAACTGGATGATCTGCCGGGGCGCCTCGAGGAACTGGAGGGGGAAAAGAACGGGATTCTGGAACGGATGGCGGATCAGGCGTTTTATCGGCAGGATGGCAGCGAGATCGCCTCAACCCGGGAGCGGCTGAAAATCCTGGAATCCGAATTGGAGCAGACCTACCGGCGTTGGGAGGAACTGGAATCCCTGCTCGAGCAGGGTCGGTCCTGATTCCGCCGCTTTGGGGCTCAGTCCTCTTCCCCGCGAACCTCAATCTCGGCCAGCCCGGATTCCCCGCTGGTCACCTTCAGATTCATGGGCCGGCAGCAGACCGGGCAGTCCTCGATATATTCCTGCAGCGGTATGGAGAGATCCACCAGGACCTCGACGGTCTCGCCGCAGCTGGGGCAGTCTACCGCGACGGGTTCGGTGTACTGTTGCATGGGGGTTGTCGTTTGTCCGGCAACTTAGAGGTTCCCTTCGGCCAGCGTTTTTCCAATGATGTTCCCGGCCTTTTCCCGGAATTGCCAGATCTCGGCATCGTCGATGTCCGTTGCCAGCCTGTCTATGAGAATCTGTGCCTGGTGTGTGTTCGAGCAGACGCCCCCGATCTCCTCGAGAGTGTCGTCGTAAATTATGTCGGCGATAGGGCCGAGATGATCGGTCAGGAGCTCTTTCAATTCCTTGCTGAATCTGCGGCTGCTCCTGTCGGAAGCACCTCCACCGACTGATCCATTCCCCCCTGGATCCATGATCTCAGTGGACGCCCCGTTGGATTTCAACAGGTTTATCAATTCACCGGTATCCGGCAACTGCTGGGGAGCACCCACAGGGGACTCTCTGTCAAACCGGTAGGTTCCGCCGGTGATATTCCTGATATGGGGGATGGCGCGATCACCCCTTCTAGGCCCGAAACTGACCGCCGTGACCTGGCCGCTTTGCAGTGTAAAAGTGGTCAGGTGGTTGCATTCGGAGCGAATGAACAGGGTCCCGCTTTCCTGCTTGTGGATCAGTTCCTGCAGGATTTCCAGCAGTTGGGGATAGGAGAAGCTGGGTGTTATGGCCACTGAATCAATCCGGTCGTTTCTCTTTCGTACCGTTTCCGTTCACGATTTGACCGCTGATTCCAGATCAGCGAGGTTACGTGTGCGTTTGAAAGTTTCCTGGATAATCAACGCGTCTGAACTTGCCCTGTGGCGGTTCAGCTTCAGCTCCCCTATCACGATCTCCTTGGTGGGGTGCCACTGGACCACCTGTGCTTCCGACATCAGGGTGCGCAGACTGTCCAGCTGAAAAAGCTGCGGTACCTGGATCAGGTCGAAAAGCTTCCCCAGCCAGGAGATATCGTGACTCCATGCGTCACTGTACACCCGTTGCCCCACAAGCAGCCGATTCAGATCGTTGCCCACATCAATCGGTTTCCGGCCATGTTCCATCAGCAGCTCCCTGGTGATCCCATGCACGGCTTCAGCATTTTCGTCCCAGAATGTCCAATGATCCGGGGGACTTATGATAAAGCAGTGGCTCTGCCCGTCGGGCATTGCCAGTCCCACCTCTATCGGATAACTCTTACGCCCGAAACCCGATGCCTCAATATCAATAACTGTGGGTAACATCCTGACTTCCACAAACTTCTCTAATTCACATCGGCTGACTCGGATAAAACTGAACCCGGTCCAGGGACAGTGCTTTTCATGAGACCCGGAACCCGTCAGGTCCGAAACGGCAAGCCGGCCGATGTTGGGCGAATATTCATTCTCATAGGTCTCCGACCTGCGACCGATGGCTAAGAATAGGGAATTCCAATCCTTTTTTCCATAAGCCCTGTTGAGAACATGTCAACGCAGCCGGCTGTGTCGCCACCTGGGCGCCTGATATAAAATGCCCTCTACCTCCGATTCCCTGAAGCGGGCTAATGAAAAAACCTGAACTTCTGTCTCCGGCCGGGACCCTGAAAAACATGCGGTATGCCCTGGCATACGGAGCGGACGCCGTTTACGGCGGCATGCCCCGCTACAGTCTGCGGGTGCGAAACAATGACTTTCTGGAGCAGAATCTGCAGACAGGCCTCCGGGAGGCCCATGAACAGGGCAAGCGCTTTTACCTCGCCTGTAACCTGATGCCCCATGGGGCGAAGCTCAAGACCTTCCTTCGGGACATGGAGCCGGTGGTTGCCCTGGGGCCGGATGCCCTGATCATGTCCGATCCCGGCCTGATCATGCTGGTGCGGGAGCGCTGGCCGGATATGGTTGTCCATCTCTCGGTACAGGCCAACACCGTCAACTCGGCAGCGGTGAAGTTCTGGCGCAAGACAGGCATCGCCAGGGTCATTCTGTCGAGAGAACTCTCCCTGGATGAAATCGGGCAAATAAGACAGGAATGCCCGGAAACCGAACTCGAAGTGTTCGTGCACGGTGCGCTCTGCATAGCCTACTCGGGGCGTTGCCTCCTCTCGGGCTACTTCAATCATCGTGATGCCAACCAGGGAAGCTGCACCAATTCCTGCCGCTGGGAGTATCAGGTGGGCGAATCGGCGGGAGGGGAGGAGGAGAGCGGCGTGGCCCAGACAGGTCAGGCGCGCCATCCTGCGGCGGAACAGGTCTACCTGTTGCAGGAAAAAGAACGCCCCGGCGAGTTCATGCCGATTTTCGAGGACGAACAGGGCACCTACATCATGAATTCCAGGGATCTCCGGGCCGTGGAACATGTGCGACGGCTGGTACGGATTGGTGTGGACTGTCTCAAGATCGAGGGCCGCACGAAATCCCACTACTATGCGGCGCGAACCAGCCGCGTCTATCGCCGGGCGATCGATGACGCGGTGGAGGGGGTACCCTTTCGTCCGGAGATGATGATGGAGCTGGAGGGCCTCGCCAGCCGGGGCTACACGGACGGCTTCTACCAGCGCCACGAAACCCGGGAACTTCAGAACTACCGGGACGGTTCCTCCAGGAGCTCGCGGCAGCAGTTTGTCGCCGAGGTCTCTGAGTACGACCCCGTTTCCGGGATGTCCCTGCTGGATGTAAAAAACAAGTTTGCTGTTGGCGACCGGCTGGAACTGTTGAGCCCCGGTGGATCGCAGGAGTTTCGTCTGGATGCCATGGAAGACCTGGAAGGCAGTCCCATGCAGCAGGTTCCCGGCGGTGGCTATCGTGTGCGGGTCAGTCTTCCCGGAGGAAATCCCCAGATGGGCCTGATTGCCCGCTTCCTGTGAGTATTTGGCTCATCTTTGAACGGAATCGACTGAAAATCCCCATACCCCACTCTGGTTATAGCGGGCGATTTTTTCCAAAGCATGGTATTCGAAAGGGGCGTGGGGGAGGGCCAGTGCCCATCCGCGCTCGATCAGGTAGGCGCCCAGGTCCACGCCTTCATCGAAATGGCTCCGCCCGACGTAGCAGGTGGCGTTCCAGCTCCTGTCGGGATTGGTGCTTTCCTGGAAGCAGTGAACGAATCCCTGGATCTTGAACTCCAGCGCCAGCGCGGCCCGGGAAGCACAACGAACCGGCCTGATGCGGGTTTGGCAGTGTCGTTCCGTTGGGGGGGTATAGATGCCGTACAGGTGTATGACTTTGCCCTTGATCAGCAGGCTGGCATCGTCCCGAACCAGGGCGTAGCTGTGCAGCTCCCGTGCTTCCGCGGTCGAGAGGCATCCCAGCAGGACCATGAAACAGATCAGCCGCATCCGCCCATGATAGACAACAATCACCTCGTTGAACAAATGGCAGGTGGGGGTCAGGGGTAACAGCATCCAAGGTTGACATGCAGCCCTTGGTAGCGATAGGTTTCTGGCCCCGGTGTTACGGCCTTTCGTCGAATCCTGTACCACAGCCTATCGTTGACATGACAGTTACCGCAGCTCAATTGAAGGCGCGCATCATCGCGCTGCGAAACAACAAACTTTTCGAGTTGTTCGTTATCGTTGTGATCATATTCTCCGCGTTGATCATCGGGGCCAAGACCTATGACATAAACCCCGGACTGCTTGGGGTATTCGGCATACTTGATTTGGGCGTGACACTTTTTTTCCTGGTGGAGATCATCGTCAGACTGCTGGCCGAAAAGAGCCTGAAGGCATTCTTCAGCAAGGGATGGAACATATTCGATTTCATCATCGTGACCGCCAGCCTGATACCGGTGGAAGAGAGCCAAATGGCCCTGCTGGGGCGGCTGCTGAGAATTTTCCGGGTATTGAGGCTGGTATCTATCATCCCGGAACTGAGGGTGCTGCTGAATGCTTTCCTGAAATCATTGCCCAGAATGGGCTATGTTTCCCTGCTGATGTTCATACTCTTCTACATTTATGCCGCCATCGGCAGCATCTTTTTCGGTAATATCAATCCGGTGCTCTGGGACAACATCAGCGTTTCCATGTTGACGCTGTTCCGGGTGGCGACTTTCGAGGACTGGACCGATGTCATGTATGAGACCATGCAGGTCCATCCGCTCAGCTGGATCTACTACCTGAGTTTTATTTTTATGGTCGCATTCATCTTCCTGAACATGATGATCGGTATCGTCCTGGAGGTTTTGCAGAAGGAACACGAGGAGTTTGATCGGGAACATGGCCAGGGTGAAGCCGGGGAAGTACACTGGCTCCGCACCCATTTTGAACTCATGGAGCACCGGATAGACCGGCTGGATCAGATGCTCGTTCGCCTGCTGGATGAAAACGATGACCCCGGCATTCCCCGGAAACCCGGGAACAAATAGGATGAATTACTGCAGCAGCTGTGGTTCCCGGGTGGAACTGGCCATTCCGGAAGGCGACGATCGTCAACGCCACGTCTGCCCGGGTTGCGGCGCCATACATTACCAGAACCCCAAAATGGTGACCGGCTGTATCCCCGAGTGGGAGGGAAAGATCCTGCTGTGCCGCCGCGCCATAGAGCCGCGCTACGGCTACTGGACCCTGCCTGCGGGCTTTATGGAGAACGGCGAGGCCAGCCACGAGGGCGCGGCGAGGGAGGCCATGGAAGAGGCCAACGCGCGGGTGCGGATTACCGGACTCTATACCCTTTTCAATCTTCCGCACATCGACCAGGTTTACTCGCTTTTCCGGGCGAAGCTCATGGACCTGGATTTCAGGCCCGGCGCGGAGAGTCTGGAGGTGGCGCTTTTTTCCGGTGACCAAATACCCTGGGAGGATCTGGCCTTTCAGGTGGTGCGCGAGACGCTCAGATTCTACTTCGAGGATCAGGAAACCGAAGAATTCATCGTTCGCTCAGGCACCATTGATCGGTCCCGGAAACATCCCCGGGGTTATCGCATCACCCTTTTGTAAACGCTCTCACCGGAACCGTAGGGTCGAGTTCATTCGACCAAAGCGCGATTTGGGGCAACCCGCCATTGGCCGAATGAATTCGGCCCTACAAGGGGATGAGTGAAATATGCGGGCTATTCCGAATGCGGCGTCCCCTTGACGAAGGGAATGTAGTGGGGGTGCCAGAAGCGTGA